>NZ_JBIUWQ010000012.1:74926-113786 GCF_044743525.1 Pseudomonas sp. NPDC087598
GCCCGCCCACGCCCCCCCCCCAGTTGGCGGTCTTGATGTTACCGGTGATTTTACGCAGCGCCTGGGACATCAGACGGGCTTGCAGGCCCACGTGCATGTCACCCATTTCGCCTTCGATTTCAGCCTTCGGCACCAGTGCAGCCACGGAGTCGACGATGATCACGTCAACAGCGTTGGAACGCACCAGCATGTCGGTGATTTCCAGGGCCTGTTCGCCGGTGTCCGGCTGGGAAACCAGCAGGTCATCGACGTTGACGCCCAGTTTGCCGGCGTACTCAGGGTCGAGGGCGTGTTCGGCGTCGACGAAAGCGCAGGTCGCGCCGGCTTTTTGAGCCTGGGCGATCACGGACAGTGTCAGTGTGGTTTTACCGGAAGATTCAGGACCGTAGATTTCAACGATACGGCCTTTTGGCAGGCCGCCGATGCCGAGCGCAATGTCCAGACCCAGAGAGCCAGTGGAGATGGATGGGATCGCCTGACGGTCCTGATCGCCCATACGCATTACGGCACCCTTGCCGAATTGACGTTCGATCTGACCCAGGGCCGCAGCCAAGGCTTTCTTCTTGTTGTCGTCCATTAAAGTCCTCACGTAATCAATAAGGCCTGACGGCCAACACCTGTATAAGTAGCCAGTATTATTCCACAGCGTTCGCGGATCGCCTACCCCTGATTTTCGATTTCTCGTGCCGCTAGTCGCAGGAGCCCCTCTAGCGCGGCCTTCACCGTTTGTCCGCGGACTTCATCGCGGTTGCCGGGAAAGTGTTGAACCTCGCTGGAAACCGCTTCGTCCACGCCCCAGGCCAGCCAGACCGTGCCTACCGGTTTGTTCGGCGTACCGCCGTCGGGCCCGGCCACACCGCTGACTGCCACGGCGAATCTTGCCAGGCTGTTTTTCTGCGCACCCACGACCATCGCCTCGACGACTTCACGACTGACCGCGCCCACCGTGCCGAACAGCTCGGCCGGCACATTCAGTTGCTGGGTTTTCTGTCGGTTGGAGTACGTGACGTAACCAGCCTCGAACCACGCCGAGCTGCCGGGAATACGCGTAATGGCTTCAGCGATCCCGCCACCCGTGCAGGATTCAGCGGTGGTGACGTGGGCATTGAGCACTTGCAGTCGTCGGCCAAGTTCGGCAGCCAGTTGAGTGATCTCTTTCACGGTGCGCTCCGGATCGTGTGGAATGCGTACCACCGTACACGAGCCGGTTGCGCTTTCAATACACAAGATCATTCAAGATGTTCGGGCGCCAACGCTCTGACATAGGCCTGACAAGCCTGCAAGGCAATCAGTCCGCGGTCGCCGCTGTCGGTGATGGCGACAATTCGTTGAGCATGCGCCGGGTCAAGTCGGGCGCGTACGGTTGCATGATCCACGCCGCCGGTGCCGGCGGCGGCTGGCAGCGAACAGCCGGCGGCAACGTCGCCGGCGTCGAGAAGGACTGACAGGCGCACATCAGCAGTGGCAAGACGATCGCGCAGGCGATCCTGATCACGTTGGGCATCGCTCATCGCTCGATAGTGGGTTTGTTCACTGGAGGCGAGCCGTTGCTCCAGCGCCAGACGTTTATCCTGCTCGGCCTGCTGCGCGGTAGCAGCGGTCAGGGTCAGTTGATTGAGGGTTTCTGCGTTTAACCGAGCCTGCTCCGCCAGTTGCCGCCCATAGCGCCAGTCCTGAAGTTGCCAGGCCAGTGCCGCAGCCACCAAGGCCAGCAATACCGCGCCGATCACTCGCCAAGGGATGGACATAGCACCGCCCTCGCCCGCGCCCAGATTTCCAGACGATCCTGCAAACCGTTCAACCCGCCGTTGATGCGACGGGTGATAGTGTTGAATTCGTCTCGGTCAGCCAGCTCGTTCAAGCCGTTCTGCTCCCAGAACCACGCGGCAGACTCGGCGGCCCATTGCGGTTGTTCGAGCAATTCGGGCAACGACAGCAGACGCTCATCGCCGAACAGCCCGAGGCTGCATTGGCGATAATTACCGCGACCGGTGATTTGAATCAGCCCACGCCCTCGGTACTTTTGTCCGTCGCCGTCCGCCTCGGGCGTGTTACCCAGGCGTAGCGCCAGTGTCCCGGTGTCGTATTTGCTCAGATACTGGTTGTTGCCCAGCTCCCGAACGTACTGCAACTGGCCCGACTCGTGACCGATCTGCGCGAGAAACGCAGCGACACGTTTGGGCGAGTCGATGCGACGGCGCTTCATGGCGGCATTGAGCGCAGAAACAAAAACGCCCGCTTGGCTGCGGGCGTTGGGCATGATGTCAATAAGGTTGTTTTCAGTTAGTTGCATAATGCTTGATCCTCCCTGGATATTGCCGCGATTGAATCACGGTTAGCGGATAACGGCCCCCAGCCATTTTTTTGCCAAACTTGTCACTGAGCTGGCCGGGGCTACGTTTTCGAGGGCTTCATTCAATGTCAGGACTTGGCCGCCAGCTAATAGCCAAGCTTGATAGTCAAGCCAGTCGCGATTGGTTGGGTCCTGCGGGATAAACGCAGAATCCTCCGTGCGCAGTACTCCGCAAGTGGTCAATTGATAGGTCATGGGGTCACTCCTAGATCTCAGCGTCCGCTGTCCATTCAATCTGCAATCCGTTACCGGGCTGACTGTTTACAGGCGTCACAGTGCCGATCGCGAAACTACGCTGTGTCACACTTTGCACAATGGTGCCTGTGCAAGGCACTCCCTGCGAGTAGTTCCAAACCTGATTACCTGCATTTCCAGGGCTATACAGGACAACAGTAGGCTGCACTCTCTTCTGAGTCTGCATGTCTACGACCATACCGTATTGACCGGTATTTCCAGCCGCAGCCTGAGTAAACGAGACGATGCAGGTGCCACTACCGTTGTTTGCTCGAATCTGTAAACGGTTGGCAAAAGACTTTTCGAAATAACGCTGACACAACGTCAATTCTTCGCCAGAAAGACGGTATTCGAATGGCGTGGAAACCGGTCCCTCTTCCAATTGAACCTGAGTCAGATCCACAGTTTGCAGAACGTTGAGCGGCAAATCAAAAGCCAAGCGCAAACAATCATTGGCGCCCAGCATTTTCCCCGCGATCGATGGCACCTGAAACGTTGCGCTGTACTTGCCCCATGCAGTGCTCAATGGAAAAACATCGACCACTTTGACGACGGCTTCCGAACCTCCGTTGCCAAAGTACTGACCAATTGTCACTTTCAATGAACGCGCGGCATCGGAGCGCGCCCAAAAGGTCACAGTGGCGGTTCGTCCAGCCAGAGTTCTGACGGACTCAACGCTTTGGGAAACCTTGTGCTCGGTAGCGCCGACGCCCGCCGTGGTTTGCTGCCAGCGTAAAAAATAAGCCGGCTCACCTGCCACTTCTGTCTGGCCTGGAACAAAGTCCTGACGAGAGATGGTCACGGCAGCATTGCCATTCCAGTCGCAGCGAAAACGATCGGCTACATATCCACCGATATTTGGGCCTTGGTTGGTCGTACCGCGCTGCCAGATATCGAACCCGCCATTGATCAGCACATTCCTGCGATACACCTGCACAGGAAATTGTTGCAGCGGATCCGGTTTCGATAACTGCCTGATCGCCTGAGCCAATTGATCAGTCTGTAGTTCGTCCGGTTTCAAACCAGCCGCGGTAATCGCGCTGAGTATTTCCTGAGTAACACTGTTGCCCCAGCTTGCAGGGATCAGCGATCCCGGCGTTCCGGCTATCACGTCTTCATCAACAAATTTGCCGTCGACCAAGCCAGAGCTGAGGACGCTTCTTGGATAATCCACTTTAATTCCTCTTCAGATCAGCGACGACTCAGCCGTTCGTTCGCAGCAAGATTTGCAGCCAATCGGGTTCAACCGGGCGCGAACGTGCATCCGGGAAGTTCGGGTCATTGGGCCACTCGCGCAGCGACTGTCGGTAAGCCAGCAGTTGTTTGAATTCTTCGGCGAGCAGGGTCGTGCCCTCACCGACTTCCAGTTCTTCAGCGTCGCGAAGCACCAGCCACTGGGTGTCTTGCAGCACTTTGTTGCGCCATGCGCGTTCATGGCTGGCAAGGGCAAGCGGGGAAATGACAGGGTCCGTCAACACAGGTTGACCGCTGGCACTGGCGCTAATGACTTTGCCGCTTGCCTGGCCGGCAAACAACTCGACGTATTGAGCCTGGGTGATTTCCACTGCCCCTTCAGGCAGTTCCGCAAGTGCATTTTCGACTCGCTCAAAGCCGAGACTTTGTGCATAAAAGTAAATCGTCATGGTCAGTAACCCCAAACCAGAATGCGGCCCGAAATGCCCGAATCAGCCTTTACACTTGAAGCCAGGACGCTTCGGACCCTAGCGACCGCTGTCGTTGTCGTGGAGCTCCCACCGTCAAATGCCCAAACGGTGACATTGGCGGCACTCCATCCTGCCGGGTTACCTTCATTGGCAATACCTCCGAGGACAGCATTGGGAAACCTGATCGGCAACGACACCGTCATGTTGCCATTCGCATCGGATCCCCCTGTCACCCACTGCACGATCAAACCGCTGGGAAGCTTTTGATATCCCGATGTGGAGAACTGTGCGGCGTAATTGGCCGAGTACTTCAGCGCAGCCGTGCCATAAACCACCCACACACCGGACTCTCTGACGAAGTTCGCACTTTCACCATTGTTGATCACGATCGACGCCAGATAAGCCCCTTGCGGACTGATCTGCGTACCGATTTTACTGGCCACGGTAACGGGTGCGCTGTTACGGCAATGCAGGCTGATCGTGGCGCCACTCGGCACTGCAGCGGTATCCGGAAGCGTCACGGTATACGCTGCGTTACCAGCCAGACCGATCGAGCAGCCGACATCGGACAAGGTCAATTGCGTGGCAGCGGATATCCCACGAGCACTTGCATAATTGCCCAATGCCCGCTGCACAAACTCGGACGTTGCTGCTGAGCGTCCGCCATCAAACTGCGGGGCGGTCATGAACAATGCCGGGCTGCGCAATGCTCCCAACAGCTGATTGTTCGACGACTCGTTTGGCGTCAGGCCGGCCGCCTGAACGACATTCAGAATTTCTTGTGTGACGCTGTTGCCCCACGTCGCGGGGATCAGCGAACCGGGTTTGCCGGCTATCGGATCTTCATCGGCAAACTGTCCATTGACCAAGCCGACACTGGGCACACTCTTGGGATAGTCCAAGGTTTATCTCCTTAATCTGAAAATACATTGGTGCCGTTCTCAGCCGACTGGAGCTGCCAACCACACGGGCGCCGAGGGCCGGGAAACTGCCGAAGGAAAATGACCGGAATCAGGCCAGTCGCGCAGCGCCTGACGGTACTCAAGCAACTCCAGATAGTGCTGGGCCTTGAGTGTCGTGCCACGGCCGAGCTCCTGCTCGTCGCGATGACGGGTTACCTGCCACTCGGTGGACGAGAGTCTGGTCTGGCGCCAGGTTCGAGCTGCTGATTCAGGCGTCTGGTCCTCGACAACGATTTCTTGCGCACTGACGGGAATGCTCGTCACGGACAACTGCGCGCTGGAAGGCCGGGACTCGTCGATTGGCGCGCCGATTTCAACTGTCATGCCCTCCGGCACTTGAACCATCGATTCAACGAAAGAAGGCGCAAACAGTTGGGTGATTGCGTAGTCGCCGGTTTCGATCAGTTCAACCACGACACCATTTTCCACTCGTGCGTAACGGGCCATTACTCGTACTCCCAGATTTCACAAAAGGCGTTGCCGCCAGCCCCGCTGACCACTGAGGCAGAGGGGTTGACCGAGCACGAACCGCTGCCACCCGAACCACGGACGCCGGCGCTGCCAACCGTATTCGACCCGGTGAATGGGGCTCCGCCATCGAACGGACTGGCAGCTCCACAACCGGAGAGCAACCCCCAATTGCTATTGGTCATTCCATACCCACCGGGACTGCCCCGCGCGCTGGAGAGGTTGCCGCCAGTGATCGTTCCGCCTACCCCACCCTGAATAAATCCAGAGAAAACGCCAGTGGCCACGACAGCAAGAATTTGCCCACCGCCGCCGCCCGATACACTCATGTAAGAGCCAAAAGAAGCGCCGCCGCCCGCAAAACCTGTGGTGTTGCTGACAGCCCCACCCGCACCCAGAGAAACCGGCACCCCTACGAGCATTTGCGCTGTCACGTCATAAAGGCTTTCGGCATAGGCACCGGAACCACCGCCGCCACCAAAAATTTGATTAGTTGCCGGCACAGGTGTGCACCCGCCGCCAGACCCGCCCGCGCCCACCAAGCGCACCCGAATGCGTTTGGCTTTGGGATTGGGTTTGTAAACGGTGATCCCGACCGTCTCGATCTGCCTGACGGCCAGCAACCGCCCCACCGCATCGGTGATGCCGTAACCCGCCAAAGTGGTCGGGGTGTTTTTCAGTTTGGTGAAGTCGACCAGCGCACCGATCGCGGTGGCCAGTTGATCGGTCTTGGCTTCATCGGGCGTCAACCCGGCAGCCTTGATCGCATTGAGAATTTCCTGCGTGACGCTGTTGCCCCACGAGGCGGGGATCAACGATCCCGGTGAACCGGCGATCGGGTTTTCATCGACGAAACCGCCGTTGACCAACCCTACGCCGGGGATGCTTTTTGGATAGTCCATTGCACTGTTCCCTGTGCTGAAATCAGTTAACTACGGCTGCGCCGGGTGTCACCGGCCAGATAATTTCATCGGGGAAACCGGCCTGTTTTTCGATGCGGTTGAGTTCTACGCTGTAGAGCTTCCATTCGATCAGCAGCAGTTGTTCGTCATGACTGGCATCGCCGATGTCTTCGGCGTATTGCAGGGGGGCGATTCTCAACACTGCATCGCGAAGCAAGGCATCACGCTTAGCGAGAACGATGCGTTTGCGATCCGCCAGTTGCGCGGCTTCATCGACCCGCCAAGCGTTATCCACCCACGCGTGAAAGCCACCCGGCCAAGGCAACCGGGTGAGGCCTTCCGGCAATTCGCCCAGCGTGGTCCAGGTTTCCCGGATGCCCGTGTCTGTGTGATAGACATCGCCGCGACAATCGATCTGCTGTTGCAACGAACCATTATCATAGGCCCAGGCATACCCTTCGGGTGCCGGGGAGAGTTCGATGCTGAGTGTCACCGCGTTGCCTGGTAGTTGCAGTCCGATCCCCGGCACGACCGGAAACTCGACAGGCCCGGTCAATGCACCGCTGTCGTCTATCAAATAATTGAACATGTGCACCTCAGATCAGTTTGATTCGCGCGGGGTAGGCGATGTTTCGCGGCCGGGTTTCGGCGGCAAAATTGCCGATGTTGCCGATGTAGGTATCCGAGTCGAATGCCGGGTTGGGATACGTCGTTGCCACCGTCGCAGAGGTCGGCAAAATGTTGACGTTGGTGGTAACGTCCCAGATGTGATCCGGAATCGCTGGGGCAGGCTTGAAAGTCGCCCCGGTCCCCGTCGGCAGATAGTGGTTGTGGCTTTGCAAGGCATGCATTTGCAGACTGCCCATTACCCGCCCTGCATCGACGTTTCTGGTCTCACTGAGCACCCGCAGAAACTCACCACGAATGTCGGGAATTCGAAAGTTCGAAGCGCCATCGCCACTGGTCCAGCCGCCTTCTCTGCCCGCTCGCGCGGCTTCGGTCGTCAATGCCCCGGACACCTGAGCAAAATCCCACAGCCAAGGCCATTCGGTTCTCTTGAACAGATCACCGTTGGGTACGCCATAACCTCCCGGATTAAGCGTAGTGGTGGTCTCTAAAAACGGGCGTCCCAGGGCGGTGTTGTCAAAGCGCCCTATCGGCCACCAACTCCCCGCCCCGTCGCTGCGCAAATGCCACCAGTCACCACCACCCATCAACACCAGAAACGGATAACCGTTGGCCGAAAGATGTGTGTGAAAGCGAATACCGTCGGTACCGCTCGCCTGAACGACGAGCCTATTTCCGCTGTTGTCGACACGACGAACAATCACATCGCGGACACCTAGGGCGAGATCGGCAGGCGGTAAAGTCACGGTCACGGGTGCGGGGCTCCCATCGATCAAAACGAGACCGAGTTCCTGCTCAGCCAACGCCTTGGAGGCCGCCAGCCGGGTAATCACCGAGCGCATCGGGCTGGCCTTGCCAACAATCGTTTGAATGGCTTTAAACAGTTGGCTCGTGTCCGCCTCGGAGGCAACAAGTCCGCCACCAGTAATCACACTCAGGATTTCCTGAGTCACGTTATTGCCCCACACCGCCGGAATCAACGACCCCGGCGTGCCTGCCACCGGGTTTTCATCGACGAAGCGGCCATCGACCAGACCGACGCTGGGGACGCTTTTTGGATAATCCATAGGTCTTCTGTTCCTCTGAAATAACAAATGAACCGCGCCCCGAGCGCTGCAAGTGCAACCTCGTCCACGGTTTCTTCCTGAAAATAAAAAGCCCACAGTGAAGTGGGCTTGGCTGAAGCAGATTGACGTCCTAACTGACCTGTTGGCTGACCAATTCGCGGATCGCGACAATGGCCTCATCGGCAACATTGCGAGCCAGATCGATCTTGCCCTTGGACGCCTGCGCGCGGATCTGCGCTTTAGCCTTCAGGCGCAAAGTCCGCAGCGTCAGCAAGTGGTCGGTGAGCTGTTCGGCTTTACCGAGAATCTGCTCGGCGGCCTGTTTCGCCGTGCGACCTTTGACGACCCAGGCAGCAACCGACAGCGGCACTTCTTTTTTCGGGTAGCCTGCGTCCTGATAGGCCTGAGCGTCGGCGGCGGCCTGGGCGTATTCCATGGCTTTGAGCGGATCGCCGGCCAGCACAGTGCGGGCGCTGTCGGCGGCGGCATCGATTTTGGCGCACAAGCGTTCAGTTTCCTGCTCATCCAGAGCAGCCTGTTTATCGCCGTTCACTACCCATTTATCACCATCCCAGTCATGGGCGGCAGAAGGCTGAGGAAGGCGTAGCTCGCCGTCAATCTGATGAAGTTCCTGAATGACGATCATCGAATAAGCTCCCACGACAGTTGGACGTTCACGGCGTCTGCAAAGTTGATTGCGATACCAACGCTGTAGTCGGTGATTGGATGACTTTTGATACCCATGCTCAGCAACAACTCATCACTCTCGGCATTCGACTGGCCAAGGTTGTGCTCTGCCTGATAGCACTGCCACAGCGAACGCAAATTGGCATGGTCGAAACTGGCGGCCAGCGTTGAAACCGTCACGTCGTTAACGATGTTGTTGGTGAACAACACGCAAGGAGAAATCGTTGTGGGATTCCAGCCCCCGGGGTTGTTGGAACTGCCAGCAATCACGGGCGACAGGAAGCAATAGTTGCCCCCCACCCATCCGGTTGATGGAAACCCGACAGACGTCACCGCCGTCGAAGACGGTGTCGGGTTGCCGGCAACCAATCGAGCAGAACGTGCATGGGGATCCAGTGGCAGGAAAATTGCGCCCGTACCGTTGACGGTTTGAGTCCAGGTCAATCGGGCACGGTTATAGAGGGTTCGTACCGTAGGCACAGAACCGGGCGCACCGGTCACGATCCAGGCCAGGCACATGTCCAGTGCCGTTGACTGGAAGCCGCCACCGGCGGCACCGTTTACCGTTCCTTTCAACGACTCGGGCGTCACGTCATGGATGTTGCCACGCTGCACGTAGAACGTCAGCGCACCGCCAGAGACTTGCGCGCGCAGAAAATAATGACTGCTGGGCAACAGATCCGCGCTGCTCCAAGCGGATGTTACAAACGTGCGCGAGCGACCCAACTGGCCATTCACGACTTCCTGACCCAGGCTGATAAACGTCCCCGCCGCAATCGAAACCCTGCCACCGCTGGTGGATGCCGCAGCCGGGCTGACCGTCAGCCGACCATCGGCGGTGGCCACCGTCGGCAGCGGCAATGCCACCAGCGGCAACGCCAGATCCTGATTCCAGCCCTTGGCCGTCACCGATTGAATCGCCTGCAACAACTGATCGTATTTCTTCTCGTCTGGAGTCAACCCAGCCGCATTGATCACGTTGAGAATCTCCGACGTAACGCCGTTGCCCCAATCCGCCGGAATCAGCGAACCCGGGGTACCGGTCATCGGGTTCTCATCAACAAACTTCCCATTCACCAACCCGGCGCTGGGCACACTGTTCGGATAATCCATCCCGTCATTCCTCCCTAGTCATAATTGATGTGCACCTTGGTATGCGCCGGCGCACTGCGGTGAATCAAACACTCCAGTGCCGAGCCCGGATTGACACCGAAGCGCTCGCCCCAGTAGCTCGCGCCGAAACGCCGGCCGAGCAGCAAGCGGCCACCGGTGTTGAGCGTCCACATGAATTGCGCTTCCCATGTGCCGAAATGCGCCGCGCCAAAACGTGCGCGGCCCATGCGCGGGGCTTCGAGTTCGGTAATGGTGGCGTTGGGGTAGCCCTGGCTTTTGGCGATTTCGAGGTAGTAGCCGATGGCCTGACTACCGACCGCGAGCAAGCGGCGGCGCACGGCGAGGCGACGGTCGTCGAACAGTGGCGTGGCGCCGAGGCATGGGTCGGGCAAATCCATCACCCGCTCCCAGTCCGGTACCAGTTCACTGACGCCGGCAGGGTCCATTTCGTTGAGCAGGTCGGCGGCGCGGGCGTCGAGGCGTGCCAGTTCGACGGCGACGCCTTGCAGCACTTCTTCGAGTTCCGGGACTTGCTCCGGGTCCCACGCGGGACCGGCGGGCAGCAAGGCACGCAACTGCGCCTGGTATTGCGCGGCGGTTCTTATGCCCCCCATACGCAACCTCCAAAAGTCAGCAGCTCGCTCTTGCCGGCAGGCACGTCAGCCGCCGGTGCGGTGAGCGTGTGATCGTATTCGCCGCCGGCGCTGCTGATGGCTTCGCGGATATGGCTGATCAGCAACGGCACACCGAGATCGGCCTCGCGGTTGTGCAGGTCACGCAACTGCGCTTCGACCGCCGCACGTACGGCGGTGGTGTCGGGGTTGACGCTTTTGAAGCGATACACCACCGGTACCTGAATCGGTCGCTGCACATGCACCTCGGCAGTCACCGGGCGCAGCGGCTCGATGTAGTCCTGAACCTCGGCCAGTTGCTCATCGTTCGGCACCGGTTGCGGATCGTCGTCGCGCATGATGAACACCGTCACCGTGCCCGGGCCGAGCAAACCGCCACGGCACCAGGCGCGGGTCACGCCCGGCACTTCCAGCGCCCAGGTTTCATAGTCGCTGGACGAGCCACCGTGAGGGATGACGCGATAGGAGCGAATCACTCGCGAGCGCAACGACTCCAGACTTTCTCGCGCCACGCCGCCACTGAGCCCCGGCGCCAGCACGATGAAACTGTTGCCGACCACACCGGTAATCGGTTGCACGGGAGTCAGCGTCAGACCTGCGTCAGCATTGCCGAGGCTGCCGGCGTCGAGCGCAGCGATAGTGGTGCTGTTGCTGCCATTGCCGGTGGTGCGCGCAGCGGTGACTTTGTAGGTGCGGCCATCATTGGATTGCAGCAACGTGTCGACGTCGAGCACGGCACCCGCCGTCGCGGTAAAACTCACACTGCCGGTGGCCACCTGCGCAGGTTTGCGCGGCTGGTTCAGGCGCAGTGCGGCGATGCGTTCCAGGGTCGACTCGTCGGCCTTGTCCGGCAGGATCTGCTCGGCAATCCAGTCGAGATAACCGTACAGACCATAAGCCGCGCCGCCTAAGGTGCGGGCCAGCACTTGCGCATCGGACTGGCGCAGCGAATCGCCGGCCAGGTCGCTTTGGGTGCGCTTGATCAGCACCGGCAGCGAAGGGGTTTCAAACGGCATAGATCACCTGCCAACTGTTATCGGGGTTGATGTCCAGACGTTCGCCGTCGGCCAGGGTCAGGACCGTACGCAGGTTCAGGCGCTGGGCGTCGAGGCGTTCGCTGATGATGTCGATGGCGCTGCAATGGCCGTCGTCGATCAGCCATTGCAAGGCTTCGCGGGCGTAGAACTCGGCGTCCATCTGGGTCTGTCGTGTCAGCTTGACCCGGCGCAGCAGCCACAGCCGCGAACCGATACGGTCGTCGGCGACGGTGGGAAACGTGTCGCCCCACCAGCCGAAACGCTCCTCGTCGTCGAGGGCATCGTCATCGGCAGCGCGGCGCCAGGTGAACAGGCTGATGAGTACCGAGCGGGTCAGTGCGGCGTGGAGGTTCGGGCTGATCAGCATCACTTGCCTCCTGCCGGCGCGCCGGTCTGGCCACTACCGGCCTGCACGCCGACGTGCACGTGTTTGATCTGGCTGATACCGCCGGCGATCTGATCGCCACTGGAAACAATCTTGCCGGTCTGGTTGATGACCGGCGTATCGAAGTTCACCGCCGAACTGGCGCGGATGTTCAGCGTGGCGGTTTCGATGTCGATGATCCGTCCGCGCTTGAAGTGAATCCTGTCGCCCTCGTCGGTGTAGATCGCCACTTCGCCGGCAGCCAGCGATTGCAGGCGATAACGGCGGTCAGCGACCACCAGGGCGATGGCGTGGGAACGGTCACCGCCGAGGAACGTGACGATCCCTTCGGCTCCAGCCAGAGGATTGCTGGTGAAGCCATACGGCTCGAAGTGCTCGAGGTCGTCGTTCACTTCTCCGGCGGTGAGGCGCATTTGCAGCGATTGCAGCTTGGATGCCGAATTGGCGAGCACGACAGTGCCGCGCGCCAGCAGGCGTGTCAGTAGGCTCATGGTTTGTCCTTCAAAAGATGGGCACGACGCGGTCAACTGTAGGAGTGAGCCTGCTCGCGATGGCGTCAGTGCAGTCGACCTTTGAGTGGCCGGTCTACCGCTATCGCGAGCAGGCTCACTCCTACAGGGGCGGGTGTCAGGCTGAGGTTTTTTTCGCTGGAGCGGGATCGGGATCGAAGGTGTGCGGTGGCGCAACTTGCAGGGTGGTCACCGAACCTTGCGCCGACAGCGAGTACGTCACTTTGGAAATCAGCATGTCGCCATCAAACCCGATTACCGGGTCCGTGACCTTCACCAGCGTGTTGTGGCGCCACAAATCACCGTTGGACTGCCGCCAGCCCTGCACCTGATAGGTGGTGGTCTGCGCCCGGCCCATGCGGGTCGCGCTTTCCCACTGCGCACGTTGCTGAGCCAACTCGAAAGTCAGCGCCGTGCCCTCGTTGATGATCGTCGTGCGTCGACGTTTGAACGACAGATCGGCAGCCGTTGATTCAACTTCGCTGACCGCCGCCCCGCTCTTCTTGTCCGAGCCTTTCTGCTGGCCGATCACCCGGTATTCGGAGAACACCTGGCTGTGATCCATCGCGGCGTTGGCCGACAAAATGTTCTTGCCCAACTCCAGCGCATCACTCGCCCGACCGCCACTGCCGGGCTTGGCGAGCACCAGCCGGCCCTGCTCGTCATCGGTGGAAAACACCCGGAACAGCGAGAGCAACCGGTCGATCGATTGAAACACCGTTTCACCCGGCACGATCGTATGTTTGGCCAGTCGCGCAGTCTCGGGAATCTGGTTGACCACCATCAGCGAATACTCCATCGCCAATGCCTGAACGATGCTCAGCAACGGTTGTTCCTGCCACTGATTGGGCCGGTTGGTAGCGGCGCAATCGACCAGATCCTGGGTCCTGGAACTGCCCTCGATACTCAGACTGATCTGTCGACCGTCGTAATGAATCGGCGCCTTGAACACGTAACCGGTGAGGACGAGATCGTTGCCGATCTTCACTTCGCACGGATCGCCGGGTTTGATTCGCTGATCGACCGTCTGCCCCGGCCATTGCCAGGTGATGTCGAGTTTGAAGGTACGAAACTGGCGCTCCAGATCGGCAGTGATTTCCACGCTTTTCCAGCCGCCGTATTCCAGATTGTTGACCGTCAGCGTGACACGGTTATCCATCTCGTTCATGGCTCACTCCCTGGAGACTTTCACGTCGTTGGGTGAAAAACCCGGATGGTTCATCGCGTTGCTTTGAGTCACTTCAGTTACCCGTGTCGCATCGGCAAATTGCTTGTAAGCCACGACCAGCGCCGGCAGGCTTTCCTGGAAAGATTTACTGACCTGTCGCACACCGGATGACGCCACGGCCTTGAGATGCGCAATCAGCGCTTCCTTCACATCGTTGATTGCCTGGTGGTGTTTAGGGTCGGCCTTGTCCAGCATCGGATCAATTGCCACCCCGACAGCTTTCTGCAGTGCTTTCATCTCATCGGTCACCGGCACTTCCTGACGGGTCACCGGTTGATCCGCCTGATGAGCCACCGAAGGTGTCGACGACAGTTTCACCGCAGGGGCCGCCACCGGCATCGACGCAACCCACTGCGCCACTTTGACCAGCATCGTGTCCTGCACCAGATCGGCCATCGCCTGCGCTGCTGCGTTGGTGTCTTTGCCGGTGGTGATCTTCGGTGCATCAGCCTTGCGGATGGCTTCGAGTTGTTGGGAGACGTCGGCAATCACGCCACGGTAGCCCTCCTTCGCGAATTCCTTCAGCTCCTTGATATCACCAAGCAAACCCTTGAATTCCGCCGCCACCTCCTTGGGCAATTCCTTGACGGCTCTGACCAGTTCGGTGATCTGCCGGTACTGCTCGATCAACGGTTTGAGCTGTTCCTTGATCACCTCGTAAACACCGGTGAGGCTGTTGCGCAAATTGGCGATGCCGATCCGCGCAGCCTTGATCAGCGTCATCGCCTGCTCGAAGCGCGCCACCGCCGAACCCAGCAACGTGTCGGCCTTGGCCAGCAAGACTTTCTGGGTGCTGACCGTGGCAGTCGGAAACGGCAACGGCTTATCGGGATAGAACTTCAGCGCAAAGGTCACCAACCCGCCGTCCTGGCGAGTGTGGGTCATATCGCATTCGCCGACCTTGACTTGCAGGCGTCCCAGCCATGGATGCACCAGCTCACCGCTGCCCGCTTCCAGCGCCTTGAGCAGCTTGTCGCGCTGCTCCAGGCAATCGGCACCGATGATGAATGCCGTGATGTCGTGGGTCTTGGCTTGTTGGCCGAGGTCCTCGAAAAACGGCAGGTCACGCTGCGGATACTCGTGCAACTGGCCTTTGCGACCGACCGGGGTTTTCGCCTGATCGATCCAGAAGCCGACACCGCGAAAGGATGCCGGCAACAAACGGTCACGCCAGTTCATTTGAACCTCCTGCCGATAGCGAGCGATAGCCGATGCGCGACGACAGCGCCAGCCCTGGTTGATTGCTTTGCGGTTGATCGGTGCGCAGTCCGGCCGGCGCATTTTCGAAGCGCACCGTCAGGCCGCCTTCGAGTTGCGTGCGGTTATTGGCGGCGCTTTGCTGGATCAGCGCGCTGGAAGATTGCGGCAAGGAGCCACCCTGCAACGCCCCGGTGGACGACGTTTGAGGGGTTGCGCCAAAAAACGCCGGCGCCAATTCACCTTTGCCTTCGGCATTGGTCTGGCGTTGCGCTTCGGTCAGGGTTTCGACCTTGCCGGTGACCTTGGCGATCAGTCCGGCGAAACCACCGTCGAACAGTTCCTTGATCGGCGCGATGACGGTTTGCAGCTTTTGCCACAACTCGCCGAACCACTCGGTGATCGGCCCCCAGCTCTCGATGATCTGATCCAGGGGTTTCCATTCGAACAGGGTGTGCAGAAATTCCACGACCGGCGCGGACAACGCCAGCAGTACATCCCACAGCGCCGAAAAAACTTCACCGATCGGCTGCCAGTACTGCGCAATCTGTTCCAGCGGCGACCACTCGAACAGGCTCATGAAAAAGCCTTTGACCTGTTGCACTGACGTTTGCAGTGCCATCCAGATCGGTTCGAAAAACCCAACGACACCGCCCCAGGCGCTGGTGATCATTTCCATCGGGAAAAAATCGAACAACGTCCGCAAAGCCTCTCGGGTGCTCTGTACAGCCGATTGCAGTGCCGCCCACATCGGCTGGAAGTACATGACAACACCGCCCCAAGCGCTGGTGATCATCTGCATGGGCGAGAAGTCGAACAGCGAAACGAAGAACTCCTTAGTCGACTGCGCCACTTTTCGCAGCCCGGCGAACATCGGTTCGAAGTACGTGACAACACCGCCCCACGCACTGCTGATCATCTGCATCGGCGAGAAATCAAACAGGTTTCTGAGGAACGCCATCACCGGCACACTCAAGGCCTTGAGCAATTCCCAGATCGCCGAAAACAGTCCCGTCAGCGGCCCCCAGTTTTCCAGGATCATGCCGTAAGGCGTCCATGAGAAAAGCGTTTTGAAAAAGTCGATCACCGGAGCGGTCACCGCTTTGACCTTGTCCCAGATCCCCGAGAAGAATCCCGTGACCGGTTGCCAAAGCACCGCCAGCGTATCGAGCGGGCGCCAGTCGAGCACCGAGCGCAAGATCGCCATGGCATTCGCCCCGGCGCTTTTCACGCTGTCCCACAGCCCCGTGAAGAACGCACTGATCGGCGTCCAGTTGGCCACAATCAAACCGGCCGCCACCGCAATGCCCATGGCGATCAGCATGATCGGATTGGTCTTGAGCACCATGCTCATCACGTCGAACACCTGAGTTGCCCCGGTGACGGCGGTTTGCATGGCGGAGAAGGCAATCGCCCCCGCCGCCAGGCCTTCGACCAGTTGCGGGTTGTCGGCGAGCAGGCTGCCGACCTGAGTCAGCATCGGCTCAAGCCCGACGACCAGTGACGCGACCGCTGGCGCCAGCGCGGCATCGATGGCGCCCGACACTTTCTCCATCGATGCACTGAACACGTTCATGTTCTGCGCGGCGGCTTTCGGTGCGGCCGGCAGGTCGACAGTTTTCGCCGTCTCGCTGACTTCAGTCAACTTGCCCTGAAACGCCGCTGCCGATTTGATCCCGTCGACGAACGGCGTGATCACGCTGCCGCCCTTGAACAGACCACTGATGTCGAGTTTGCCGAGGCCGGTCTGCTCGAGGTTTTTCTTGAAGCTCTCGACCTTTACTCGCAGGGCGCCGAGTTTGGGCGACAGTTCATCGATGCCCGTCAGCAGCACCGGGGTTTTCGCTTTGCTTTCTTCGTCTGCCATCACTGCACCTGCTGCATCGCATTGATCCGTTGCGCGTGCTCCAGCGATTCGCGGAGCACATCCAGTGGCCTGGCCATCATCTGTTCGGGGTCAACCTTCCAGAACCAGGCCAGGTCATAGGCGACGGCGATCAGGTCGGTGATGGCGCCGACGCCGCACTCATGAAAAAACTCGCAACGGCCCAGCTCAGCGCGTTGAGGTCGGCCAGATCCAACTGGTTGACCGACGACGGCGGAATGCCGGCGCACACGGCGATGTATTTGGCCGCGACGTCCATGTCGAGGCTGACCTCTTCGCTCTTGTCGATCTTGTACGGCAGCGCCTTGATCGCTCGCACTTCCTGCACCGTCGGACGGCGCAGGACGAGTTCGGTCAGGGGCTCGCCGTGAGCTTCGATCGCAACTTGAAGCTTCACGGCGCCGCTCATTGCCAGGTCCCCTTGATGCCTTCGAATTTCAGTTCGATGGTGGCGTCATCGCCTTTGGAGACTGGTTCTTCGACCAGATACGCGCCGGCCAGTACGTAGACTTTGCCGTTGCTGAATTCGCAGGTGACGGTGATATCGGTGCCTTCGATCAGCTTCTTCAGCGGGAAGTCGGCGGTATGCAGCGCAGTCACTTTGAACGACGGCGCAATGTCGGTTTCCTTGTAGAAGCCGGGTACGACGGTTTCGCGTTTGACTGCCATCAACGGGGCTTCGCAGCCGCCATTTATAGTCAGTTGTGCGCCGTCGACCTTGACGTAGCAGGTACCTGCAATCAGTTGACCCATGGTGTTACTCCCTTCAATAAAAAAGCCCACGCGAGGTGGGCTGAATGCTTGCCGTCAAACGCGCTTATCAGGCCGCGTCGTCGTACTGCAGACGGAATTGGTTGAGCAGTGCGAACACGCGCAGACCATTGATGTAATCCGGCGGGAACAGCACGTTCACGCGGCTCGGATCCTGCACGTCGCGCTCGACGATCAGGTGTTCGGCGAACAGCTCGGCGTTCTCCACATGGCCTTCCAGTTCGAGCTTGGCGTACTGAGCGATCAGCTCGCCGCGAATGGTCGCCGGGGTGATGATTGGCTGGCCGGCGCCGAAACGGGTGCCGTCAGAGGCCAGTTTGTGCCGACCGTATTTGCTGGTGATCACGCTTTGCAGACGACGCACGATGAACGCCGACTGATGCATGGTTTCGCTGTCCAGGTAGGAATTGTCAGCCTGACCGTAGGCGTTCTTCTGGTAGGTGGTGATCGAACGCTGGATGCGCACGTAACCGCCTTCGTAGTACGCGGTGGCGATGCCGTAGTTGAGCAGCGACTGACGCTCGGTCAGGGTGAAACGCTCGCTCGCCGGTGCAGGGTCGACGCCCGGCAGGCTGCCACTTTGCGTTGGACGGCTGGCATCGGCAGAGATGAACACCGCGGTGCGCGCAGCCAGTGCGGCGGCTTGAACCCAGAACGGTTGCGGAACGCCCGGCTCCAGCGCCTGAATAGTCATGTGTTGGTCGTTGCGCGCCTGGCCTGCGGCGACCAGCGTGCCAACGGTACCGCGCTTGGCGCTGTAGACGTGACCGAACAGTTGCTTGGCCCACGACCAACGACCGGTGCTGTCATCCATGACCGCTTGCCAGGTGTTGAGAGTGGCCAGATCCGACCATGGCAGCGCGATGAACTCGAACGGCTCGTCGCCCAGTGCGGCAACCGCCGCCACTTGATCAGGCACGCCAGCGCCACCGTTCATGGCGGTGATCGCCGAGGTCAGGCCGGCCGGGGTTTCTTCGCCGTTGCTCTTGCCCAGACGATTGAATTGCAGGCTGATGTCGTTGCCGCTGTCGCCAGTCCATTTGGCGCTCAGGGTAACCACACCTTCAGCCGCCGCAGCGCTCACCGGCAGATCGGCAGTGGCGTTGACTTTCTGCGCCAACGCAGTGGCAGCCTGAGCCGCTGTGGCACCGTTGACCACGGTGGCTTGCACTCGCACACCGCCGACATACAGATTGAGCATGCCGGCCTGAGTAGCAGTGCCGGTCAGGGTCAGCACGCCTTTGGCGATAGCGCCTTCAGCGTTGTGCAGCGGCAGGCACCAGATCTCGCCGATCGGGTCAGCCTTGCGGAAGGTTTCGTACATCGAGGCAAGCATCGAGCCTTGACCGCCGATGCTTTTCGCCAGCGCAACGCTGGAGACCAATACCAGTTTGCCGACTTCGCTCGGTGCGATGTTGTCGTTGACCTGGGCGACGATCAAACGGCGCATGGCCGAGGTCGCGCTATTGGCGGCCGAATTGTCCATTTCGGCATAGAACAGCGGTACACGAATGTCCGCGGGGATGTTGCTGAATCCGATCGCCATTATTTGGCTCCCTGTGGTTTAGCCGCTTTTGCGGTTTTGAGTGTGATATCGCCGTCGGCCAGACGCCGGCGCCACCAGGCGCTGTCCAGCACTTCACGGCCTTCCAGCGGCAGCAGATCGCCTGCCTCCGGGTCAGGTACGACACGGCCGGCGGCCGGCAGTACGGTGATGCGATTGCTCATGGGGTTACGTCTCCAGAGAAAGTCATTTCCACGCGCCCATCGGGGCCCGGGCGTTTCAGGTTGGGGTCAGCCGGATCGATCGCATCGACCCGCACGGTGACCCCGGTAAAGGACGACAAACCGTCCAGTTCGCGTTCGTGCCAACTCTCCGCAGGCTGACTGGGCAGATTGCGGCCGAGCTGAAACTCGGCAAAAAAGCGCAGTCGGTAAAAGGCGCGGCTGCTGTTGATCGAGACCATTTCGCCGCCGTCGTAGACGATGGCGCTGTAGTCGATGCTCGGCTTGAATCCCACCAGCGCGCGCCAGATTTCGGCACGCAGTTCATGCAACAGATCCAGCGCTTTTGTAGCGTCGGAGGCGTCAAGCGCGAGGACGATTTCGAAGCGGTCGCGGATCGGTTGAGTGGTGAGGTTTTGTGCGGTGCTGTTGCTGGCGAGATCAGCCAGCGGTGTGACGTGGGCCGACGGTGTCGGCAGATCCGGGTTGCCTTGCAGCAACGCCAGATCGAGGCCCACCGAAATGTGATTGGCAAGGCTTGGGCATTGCGCACGCAGTTGCGTGAGGATCGGGGTGATCTTCATGGTGGTGTTCCAGAATGAGTGAAGTGACCGCAAGACTCATGTAGGAGCGAGCCTGCTCGCGATGGCGGACTTACATTCAGAATCGATGCTGACTGACACATCGCAATCGCGAGCAGGCTCACTCCTACAGGGATATCAGTCGCTGTGAGGTCACGCAGGATCAGGCTTTGGCGTCCGCCTTGGGGTCGAGGCCGGTTGCTTCGATCAGGCAGCGATAGCTTTCCTCGCGCTTGCCGCTGGCGCTGACCTTTTTGATCGACCAGCGACCGCGCATGAAGTCCGGCCAGCTGTCATCGAGCACCAACAGGCCTTCGGCGGCCAGCAGCGGATCGCCCGGGCAGGTGACCTTCAGCGTGTATTTCTCGCGCAGCATCTTGCGCACTTCGGCCTCGCCGATGGCTTTGGCTTCTTCTTCACTGGCCTGTTTCTGGCGAATGACCTTGTAGGGTGCGGAACCGGTGATCACCTCCTGCAGCTTGCCAACAGCACCGTCCCAGAAGCAGGTCTTGCAACCCTGGTTCTGGGTGCGAGCGGTCTCTTCCAGTGTGGCGCTGATGAAGGCGTGATCACCCGGCCGATTGTTGCTGGTCACCGACAACCTGACGTCCGGTATCACCTGGCCCGACAGTGTTTTGAGCTGCGCCGGTTTCGCCAGTACGTAGAGGTCGTTGTAGGGTTTGGCCACCGCGTCGTACTTGCTCGCCAAACGTGTGATGAAGCCCATGTCGGTTTCGTTCGACTGATCGACATGGGCAATCCTGATCAGCGCCAGTTCGGGATCGACGCGCGGCGAAAAACCGTGCCGCAAGACCAGCTCGCGAAACAGTCCGCCAAGGGTTGTCGGGCCATGACTGGCCGTGCGCCGCTCCTTGAATCCGGTCTCGTCCTTGCCACTGAAAGGCGCGGCCGTGGCGACCACCGTCAGGCGTAACGGGAACAGCGTCGGGGTCAGTCGAGTCACCTTGAACTGGCCCTTTTCGACCAGCCCGGACTCCAGATAGCCAACCCGCAGGCCGATTGTTCCGCCCAGAGTCGGCAGGCCTTCGAGGCCTTCCAGGTCGATCACCAGTGTCAGTTGATCGGACTCCATCCCGGCAGCATCAATGTGCTCCCAACTGATCAGGCGCTGGTTCAGCAGCGCATGGTTGGCCCCGTAGATTTCGATCGCCGGTGTAAATCCCTGTGCCATGCAACCTCCTTAGTCCCAGGCCAGAACCGGTTTGATCGCGGCGGGTCTGCTGTCGAGTTCCGGCAGCGTCACCCAGACGCCTGCTGGCAAAACGGGGCCGTATTCGGCCAGGGTCGGGTTGAGTTTCCACAACGCTGCTTCGGCCTGATCGTCTGACCGGCCCGACTCGCGGTAGAGCAGCAGATTGACCGAATCACCGGCCACGCTTCGGACCTTACGCATTGTTGAACTCCGCTAATTCGAGTACCCACTTGATTACCATCGCGGTGCCGTCATCGATGACCTCGCTCTGGTTTTCCTGAACGCTGGTGATCCGCCACAAACCCCAGTTGCGACCGATGCCGTCGATCAACGGCAGCGGTATTCTCAAGGCTTGCAGCGCACGCAGTTCATCGAGCCGTTCCATGGCCACGGCGTACATCGAGGTGCCGCCGATGGTCAGGGTTTCGGGTTTCTGCCCGGTCTGATGGGATTTGGGTTTACTGGTGAGGATCGGCAACTCAGTCCAGCCACCATCGGATTTGCGCGCCAGCGTGCTGTAGGCAAATTCGCGGGACAGTCCGAAGATGAAACTGCCGAGTGCCATTTGTTGTTTCATCAGGCGACTCCATCGGTAAGGGCTGCGTCACGGCGGGTGCCGAGGGGGTTGGTGCTCATCAAAGGCGTAAAGTCAGAAGTGAAATGTGACTGCATGACCTGCGCGACCATGGCGGTCACTTTTTCAGCGCTCACCAGATCGCCGCCACTGAAGTTAAACGCGGGCGCGTAGGTGACATTCTGGTTCTGCTGATTTTGCGCCTGCACACTGCTCAGGCCGGCGCTGACTTCTGAAGGTGGAGCAAGCCGATCGGGCGCGGGCGTCGCAAGTTTTTCACCCAGTGCTTCCCCTTCCTGACTGCCGTAAAAACTGCCGATGACGCCACCTAATGCACCACCGATCATCGTACCGATACCGGGCAGGATGAAGGTACCGATCGTGGCGCCGATGCTCGCGCCGGCATAGCCACCGGCCAAACCGCCCGCTGCCATTCCTACGCCACCGGCGACTTTTTTCGTATCGCCCTCGGCCACGCCTTCGACGACTCTCATGCCTGCTTCGACCATCGTCAATGGCATGCTCAATGGGCCTGCCACCCGGCCGAATCGGGCGCCCTGACTGATCAGGCTGCGCCCTGGAGCGGAGACCAGAAATTTGGCACGACTCAGGGCGGCGGTTCCGAGGGATCCGGCACTGGCCGAGAGACTGCCCAACCCTGATCTGATGCTGGCCATTACCGGGCCTGTCCACGTAGCAGCCTGGGACGCCAATGCGCCCAGCGGCTTGCCGCCCTTCAATCCGGCAGCCATCAGGATCAGCGCGCCAGCGAGTGCCGGGGCCTTTTCCGCCACTTCACTCAAGCCATCCGCTGCCTCTCCGACTTTTTCCACAAGGTAGTCAAACACTGGAAGCACGGTATCGCCGGCGGATGAATAGAGCCGGTCCTTCTGGGCGCCGAAGACGTTCCAGCGTGCTTGCGAAGTATCCGCGAGTGTCAGGGCGGTTTTATCCACCGCCCCTGTGTACTCTTTTTTATCCTTTTCATCCTTTTTACCCGCCACCAGTGCAAATGCGCGCTGCACGTCAGCGGTGTTCTCGAGCATTTGCCGAACCGGTTGGGCGACCGAGAACAACGTCGTCGACAACGCGGATTGCTCATTCGGGGATTGTTTCTTCAGCGCCTCCAGCACCTCCATGATCGCGCCGGGAGCATCGCCTTTCATTTTCTCGGCCAGGGCTTTGGGGTCGAGCTGCAGCTGAGCGAACGCCGCTTTCTGACTTGCAGACGCTTTATCCCCGAGTGCCAGGGTCGTCGTGATTTTTTCGAACGCTACGCCGGCATCGGCCTTGTTTACCCCGGCGTTGAGCAACGCAGCAGAAAATGCCGCGGCTTGCTCGGGCGCCATTCCGGCGCCTTTTGCCGATGTGCCGTAAGTGCCCAGAATCGAACCGATGTCAGCGGCAGAAGCGGCCAATCGACTGTCGAGCAAACTGGTCGCGTCGGCGAGATCGAGGGTTTGCGCGCGATCGAGGCTCATCGAGGTACGCCAGCCGATCAACAGGTCCGCGGCATCCAGTGGTTTCATCTTGAACGCGGTCGCCGTGACCGCTGTGTCTCTGGTGAAATCCAACAGGTCGTTTTGCCTGGCGGCTTGATCGATATTGCCTTTGGCATCCACCCGATCTTTGATGACCCCAGCCTTGGCGCCAGCGTAGCCAATGCTTGCCAGCTCAACCACGGTTGTACCGCCGGCCGCCACTTTCGCCTCGGTGGCCATCTTCTCCAGCGCGACCTGCATCGTTTTGCGCTGGTCGCCTTCAAGCCCGACGACCACATTGAGCCTCGCCATCGCGGCGTCGAGATTGATGGCCGGTTGCAAAGGCTTATAGGGCGCGGTGGCGGCATTCTCACTCGGCGTTTTTTGCCCGGCGCCAAGGGCCGCCCCGCCCATTTGTGATTGTCGGTCGTTCAGTGCCTGTTGCAGCGAGTGCTGTGACATCAGCACCGTGTGTATCGACCCCAGCGCATCCCTGAGCTGAACCTGTTCGGCCGTCAACTGACGCAGCTCGGCGGTGGCATCTGCCAGTGCCAGGCTCAGCCCGGCAAACCCGCCATCCGCTTTCAACGTCGGCTCTGCAACTGCCGAATCGGCGCTTAGTGCAGACATCGCTGCAGACTTCAGGGTGGCCGTGGTGTCGGGCATCCGCGCCTCTTGATTGATCTTCGCGAACGTCAACGCATAGTTATCATCTGCCATGCCGCTCTACTCCTGTTTCACGCCAAGGCGAGTGATCGCTATGTCGTAGCGGCGCAACGCCTTTTCGGCGTCCCATTCCAGAATCTCCGCCTCACTTACCGGGTAAATGAGCGGAACGATATCGAGGATTACTTCGATGTCGCGTTCCGAAAGTAGGCCGCCGGCTGGTTTAAAAAATCGTCTATGCGCACCTGCAATTGCGTCCAGTCCGGGACGGTCAGTTGGGCCAGATCGGGGATCATCAGACCGGCGCAATGGGCGGTGATGAATTCGGCGCGTTCCTTGGCCGTTTTCAGTTTCTTCATCACTTTGGTCGCGCGCAGCACTGGCATTTCCAGGCTCAGCGACGTCACAGTGCGGCCGGTCACGGCGAGCGGTTGCAGCAGCTGGATCTGATCGGGATCGGCGGACTTTTCCGCGTCTTCCACCTGATCGAGGAAGTACGCCGTCGGACGTGTCGACATCTCGTGCACGTACTGGGCGATGCTCACATAGTCCGGGCGCTTGAGCTGGTCGAGCTCCTTGACCGACAGGCCGGTGGCGAGCAGCGCCAGTTCGAAGAACTGGTCGTCTTCATCATCACCGGCACGTTCCAGCGCTTCTTTTTGCGCGGCGTAGAACAGCGGTTTGAGCTGGATCTGTTCGATCTGCGAACCGTCATCGCCAGTGATTGGCGACAACAAGTCATGCTTGGGTGGCATCCACGACATGAATGAATTCCTTGGTGATTCTTGAGGGATGTAGCAATTCCCTTGCAGGAGTGAGCTGTTGTGGCGAGGGGATTTATCCCCGATGGGTTGCGAAGCGGCCCCAGACTGATATGAAAAATCAGACTTTGGGCTGCTACGCAGCCATCGGGGATAAATCCCCTCACCACAGGGCCCGCTCCCACAGGGTCAAGTGCCGGGCGTGCTTACAGCGTTACGGCATGAGTACCGCACGCCGCGCATCACCAAGGATGTCGACGCCGTTGAGCACGAACTTCTGGGTGCGCACGTCGATGTCGATCACCGGCACGCCGTTTTCCAGGCGGTTGTAGGTGCGGCAGGACAGCTCCAGTGTGGTGATGGCTTTACTACCCATCTTCAGGGCATCTTCACCCAGGGATTTCAGCTTGCCGCCGACGGTGTGATAGGTGAACCAAGTGTTGCCATCCTGATCCTGGCCGGCTTCGCGCACGTTCAGCAGGATGTCATCGCCCAGCTTCACACCCAGCGCGAGCATGACTTCAGCGCCCATGCCTTGCAGCTTGAGCGTGGCATTCAGCGGCTTGGCGCTCTTGGCCATTTCTTCAACGATGAAGCGCCCGCCCGCCATGCTTTCCATGTCGAAATCAATTTTCGGCGGAGTGAATTCCTCAACGGTCGCCGACAACGGCAGGCCTTGCAGGGTGGCCGCGATGGCCTGTCTTACGCGGTTGGTAAACATTAGAGAACGTCCTCCAGGAACTGCTCGATGATTTCATCGCGGGCGGTGGGGTGATAAACCATGGGTGCGGTCGGGGGGTAGCGGCCGTAGTCGATGACCACGTACCAGGTGCCATTCTTGTACTTCTCGACGCTGTTGAGTTCCGGGTGCAGATAGACGCTGCCGCCAGGAATGGTTTCGTCGGCGACCAGGGTCTGCAGCCAGTCGTTGATGCGCTTGACCTCTTGATCCATGAAGGACTTGGTGAGGTTCTTGGCCATGGCTTTCTGGCCGGCCTTGACCAGCTTGCGGCTGATCGCATCTTCGAGGCCGACGTAGCTGATGAACTTGCCGGTGATCGAGCGGTTACCCAGCAGCGAGAAGCCGCCGAGTACGGTGCGGGCGTAGTAGCTGACGCCGTAACGGTTGAGCAGATCGCCCTCGGTGGAGGTGTCGAGAATGTTGTATTCAACGACTCGCGATACGTCTTCGGCGTAGGTCACCTGGTTGCCCGGGCTTTCCCACTGTTTGACCTTGGCCAGTGCGGCAATCGCCAGACTGGACGGCGACAGGAAGACGTTTTTCTTAGCCGCTTTCGAGTACACGGCCGGCATGTTGTGCACCACCAGGCAACGGTCGAAACCGAGATCGGCGCCGCCGAGTTCCTGGCTGTACAGCACTTGATCAGCGACCGAGGCGTCCTTGCCGTCCAGCACGACACGCGCCTTGATGCGCTTGCCGAACGAGGCGAACTCGCTGGCCACCGCTTTGGTGCCGGTGAAGCCCGGCGCGCCGATGATGGTCAGGTCTTCCGGAACACTTCCCAGTGCAGCCAGACCGAGCTTGCGGCCGGTCGCCGGTTCAACACCGCCAATCACTGCGTTGACGGTGTCGGCCGGGGTCGCGCCCGCTTCGACGATCACCACGTACACCGGCACCTTGACCACTTTGAGGATCTGGTAAACCGCGTGGTACAGGGTGCCCTCTTCCGAACCGGTCGGATCGAGCAGCGCGTGGGTGGTGAAGCTGTTGATGCGGAACGGGGCGTTACGCGGAATCAGCGGATCGGCCTTCGGCGCGGTGCCGACCAGACCGATGACGTTGTCACCCAGGCCACCCATGGCCTCGGGGGATTCAGTGGCATTGACGGTAATGCCGTTGTGCTCGAAGTTAAGAACCTCAGCCATGTTTAGTCAGCCTTCTTGGCAGCGGCCTTTTTGGCCTGAGTGGAGGGGGTTTTCAGTTCCAGTCGACCGGCGAAGTGCAAGGCACTGGCCTCGACGTCGAGCAGATCAAGGTCTTGACCGACGCTCGACCAGTGCCCACCGCCGGTGGGGAATGGAACGAGCACGGTGTAGGTTTGGCGGGTTGCCATTTTTCGTTTCTCCATAAACGGGAAAGCCCCTCGTGGGGAGGGGCTTGGCGGGTGTTGATTTTTTAAGCGCGGACAAGAAGACGCCCCGGGGTACGGGGCGTTTATTGAACCGAGGGAACCGGCGTGGCCGCCGAAGAGCCGGGCCAGCCTTCTTTGAGCATTTCGTCTGTGTAAGTGCCGGACTCAAGCGCATTCAACAGGTCCAGCTCTCGATCAAAACAGGCTTGGACGTGAGCACGAACAGCTTTAGCGATGGCCAGTATTTGCGTTGCGTTGATCTGGACAAAACCGCCCAGCGTTTTGAAATTGCAGCGGTATTCCGGGTCGAGAATCGCCGACAGTCCGGTACTGGC
The DNA here is from genome assembly GCF_044743525.1 of Pseudomonas sp. NPDC087598. Classification (NCBI taxonomy): domain Bacteria; kingdom Pseudomonadati; phylum Pseudomonadota; class Gammaproteobacteria; order Pseudomonadales; family Pseudomonadaceae; genus Pseudomonas; species Pseudomonas sp. NPDC087598. Next base: position 102,077 of record NZ_JBIUWQ010000012.1, read on the forward strand.
GATGAGTGTCTGACTATCGCGCGTTGTCTCGACGCTCACGCCGTCTACGGTGATGCCTGATGCCTCTTGTGCGAAACGCTCCGCTGCGAACAATGCAGCGTAATTCGTTTCTACCTCCGGTACAGGAACTTTGACTACGTCACCATCGACCAGCTTCCAGATGCCATCTGTATCGGTTCTGGTCGCCAAAAACACTGCTTCGCTGAGTTCAATAGCGTGTTCGGGAATAACGCTGTGAATACGTGAGTCATAACGCCCCATCAGCGTTCCGCTCTCATCAAATGTTGCAAACTTCATGATTAATCCTCACCACTCAGTGTATTAGCGACCCACTGCAAAATAGTAAAACTGGCCGGGAGCCTGACCCATATTGCGAATGGTCACGTTCGCTTTACTAACCCCTTTGATTTGCCCGATATAGGTTGAGCCTACGGGGGCGTCCGTAGCTGTATTGGGATAAGTGGTAAAAACTGATGGGTTAATCAACGGATAGGCTAACGGGAAAACCTGTACATAATTGCCTCCGGAGGGAATAGCGAGAGTCATACCCCATTGCAGGATCAAACCTCCAAGCCAACTCGGAAATACGACGTAGCTGCCACTCATGTCCCCGGATACGCTGATAGAGAAGCCCCAGCGCAGTTTTTTCGGAGTAACGATGGTTTTATCATCTGTGCCTGAATCGGTCTGCGCCTGAGTAGCAACCTTGGCCGTGCCTTGATTGATTTCAGTAGCTTGTTGCGAGAGAACCGCCAACGCTGCGATATCGATGTTTCCCTGATTGATCGGGGCATTCCAGGCCTTGATGCACCACATGACAGCGAGGTTGCGGGGACGGGTTTCAGTGCCGCCAGTGTTCACCGTATTCTGGGCGTTCACCATCTGCATAGTGGAACCGTTATCTACCGGGGAAAGAAAGGCACCCACTGAGATACTCGCTGCCGCACCATTAATATTTCCTGCCTGCCAATTACCTGCAGGATCGAAAGTTGCAGCAGTGCCATCGAAGTAACGATGGTTGTGCGCAGCAAATGCCTCAGCTTGATAGGTGCCAATTCCCCTTCCAGCATCCACGCTTCGCCCGTGATCCCAGCCACGCAAGAACTCACCGCGACCATCCGGCAAACGGAAATTGCCCGCGCCCTCATCACCTTTGTTGTACTTACCGGCTAGATAAGCATTCAGATCAGGATAAAGAGCGGCACTCTTGACGCTGCTATCCAGCTCAAGAAAACCCACCGGGGGGTTAGCACCTGGGAACGCAACGATGGTACCCACCGGCAGCATCGAAGCATTGGCAATCATTCCCTCGATTTCAGTTTTGGTGTAGGTATCCTTGATGCCAAAACCTGCCAGTGTCTCGGGATTCGCACCCGCAGTCGCACGACCATATTCATCAACCGTCAGGCTCTTATAAGTCCCGGCAGCAATCCCGGTACGACCGGCGATCATCTTGAACGCCAGCGCGGTGGTACCGAGCGTAATCGGCGCATTGGTGGTCAGGTGCCACAACGAATCACCGTTAACCGTGCCCTCTTCCACCATGACCGTCAGACCCGGCGTGACCTTGGCGCTGCTGTTGGCATCGGTTGCCCGCACCCAGTCACCGTTGGCGACAATCCACAGGCCGTTATCCTTGGCCAGTGTCTGATTCGGCAGCAACACGCGGTCGCCGGCAATCACAGCCACACCGTCAATCTGCTGCGCACCGTTCAACACCACGTTGGCAGTGGCGGCGACGCGCACCGACTGTTTGCCATCAAGTTTGCCGAGTTCTTCGGCGAGGTAGCTCATGACCCAGGCGCGGGTCGCCTTGACCACCGTGTCATCAATCAACAACGTCACCAGCGATGCATTGCTGGTCTCGAAAATCGAGCGAATGTAAAACTCTTTCCCCGAGCCCGACGTCGCCAGAACCGGTTTGAACGACTCCGGATATTTGACGATGGCGTAGAGAATCCCGGTGTCAGTCCACAGCCCCGCTTCCCGCACATACCAGCCGCCAACGTCAGGCGGGATGGTCACTTCGGCGAGCAGCCAGCTCGGATTTTTCTCGTCCTGGAACAACGCGTTGAGCGGCCCGCGCCAGACTTCACGTGCAAGCGCGGTGGCAGTTGCGGCCGGGTTGTAGACTTTGCCGTTACCATCGCCGACGGAAATCTGTGTCAACTTGATCGGCGTGCCCGCGGCCTTGCACGCCGTTTCGTAGGCAATCCCTGCGTTGGTGAGCAGGGTGTAATAGTCAGCCATTCAGGCCCCCTGAGGATAAATAGTGGATGTTTCGACGGTGTACATGCCAGCAGCCATGAACGCCTCTCCCGAGGTTTCGAGCCCTTCGATGAACACCGGATAAACCGTGGTCAGTTCGCCGGAGAAAGTCGCGGCGCCGATGACGTGATTGCCGAATGCGCTCAGGCCGACCGACACCGACAGCACATCCCGTTCGCTCTTGGCATCAGCCAGACGTCGGTCGAGTCGAGCGTCGATTTCTTCGCTGTAGGGTTGGTCGCTGAAGGCACGCACGGAAAAGCTGTAGGGCGTGCCTAGTGGCGTTTGCTCGTACCAGGCGCGGATCTCCGGGCGCAGTTGCAAACCCTTGGCGGCGTTTTCCAGTGCCTTGCGAGTGCCGGCCTGGCGCGCGGTGGGCCAGGCGAGTTCGACGGTGAGGCGTTTTTCCGCTTCCGGTGCGGCGGTGCTCCATTCGGCGACGCCGCGATCCGCTGCCAGATACGGCAAAAACGCGACAGGCGTTTCACTCGGATTCATAAGCTCGGGAAACGGCGGCGCGATGCGATCCAGCAAAGCGCCGAAGCCCAGATCCAGTCCTCGTTCGAGGGCTGAGCTGTTGGCCGGCAGCAGCGTCGGGCGCTGATTCTGATCACTCATAGTGTCAGCACCTCCACTTCAACTGCCGTGCAGTACGGCGCTTCAAAAGCGCTACACACGACAGGCAATAGCGGTTCCAGAATCTGCAATTGCACAGCACCGGCGCTGTGCAGCGTGTAGTCGATCCAGCTCGGATCGACCCGCCCTTCAAGGCGATGGCAACTGTCGGCGTAAGCCTGCAATTGCTGTTGTGCGGCGACTTTGGTCAGGCCGGAATCGGGTCCGGAGTTGATCTTGGCGACGACGCGGATCTTGTAGCGATGAATGTCGGCAGCCTTGACGGTAACGAGGTCGGTTTCCGGTCGAACATCCGGTCTGGCGAAGTGCTGGCGAACACCATCGAGCAATGCTGCAGACGGAGTTCCATCACCGTCTCGCGACAACACCGTGACCTGCACTTCACCCGGTGCAGTGCGGCGTCCATTGCCGTCCTTGACCTGGGCAGCGAGGCCGTCCGGGTTGAAGGTGTAAGTGACGTTGACCACACCGGCTTCGGTGGATTCGACGTTCACCGTCGGTCGTTCGCCGAGGGTGAACACTTCGCGGCGATACTGCATCCGCGACCCCGCCGCCGGAGCATGAGGCGCCAGGTAATAACGCAGCCGCGCATCGTCGTCGCTTTCATAAACCGCTGGCACTGGCGGGAACGCTGCCGGGTCGCCCGGGTCGAGCAACTGCCGCTCCAGGCCCATGTCCGCCAGCCGTGCATCAAGGTTACTGCCGGTCGCCCACCACGCCAGCATCTGCTTGATGCGGGCGTTGTATTTGCGTTCGTGGGTTTGCAACCGCACGCAGAACGCTTCCAGCGCCAGGGTCAGCAGTTCGCTTTCGTTTTCCAGGCTGGTCTTGAGTTTTGCTGCGCTGTCCGGCGACCGGGCGCCGACGTATTCGATGACGAAAGTCTTGAACTCGGCGAGCAGGTCTTCGAAGGCCTCGACGGTGATCAGCGCGGGTTCAGCCAATTGATTCTGGCCGGGGATCAACATGCTCATGTCACTACCTCGAAAGTCTGTTGACGGTTTTTCCAGGTGCCGGCGAAACGCAGCAGCAGGCCGGCGCCCTGTCGCGTGGCGACGATCACTTGCGGCTGAAAATCTTCGATGCCGTTTTGCTTGTTGTAGAACGCTTGCGCCGCATGACTCTGCGCCAGGAGCAGGACGTCATCACCGAGGTTTTGCCCCAGCAACGTGGGGATCAACGAACCATAAAGGGGCCTTTTTTGCCGGGTGCCCAGCGGCGTGGTCAGGGCCCGGGTCGCGCGCTGCACAAATTGCAGCCAGTCGTCGACCGTGGCCCCGCTGTCTCTATCGATTCCGATCATGGAAGGCTTCTTAATCAGGGGCTGATGACGCGGCCCTGGTGATCGACCAACGGGCCGCTGAAGTGCACGCCCGAGGCGTCGATGGTCAGGCCGACGGCGCCCAGTTGCAGGTTGATCACCTGTGGGGTCATCGCCAGTTGTGCCGGGCCGATGCTCAGTTGCAGCGATTCGCGAGAACCGTTGAACGCCGCCGGACCGTTTTGCCAATGCAAGGTGTGCGTGGCGTCGTCGTAGCCGCTTTCGCTGCCGTCGACATGAACCCGGCGAGTGAGTGTTGGCACCGTGGCGGTCGGCGGGAAGCGATCACTGTTCAAGCCGAACAGCGCCACGCTTTGTGCGCCGCTTTCGCCGCTGCCGTAGTTGAGCAGCAAACATTGCTCGCCCACGGACGGGATCCGCGATTCGCTTTGTGCTCCGGCGCTGGGGTTGAAAAACTTGATGGCCGGCGTCTGCAAACCACCGTGGCTCACCTGACAAGTGTTGCTGGCGGCATCAACCGACTGGCAAATGCCGATGCGGCAGAAGCTTTCTGCGCGACGGTGCAGGTCTTCGATTTCCGCTTCCATTTCGGCCAGCCGCTCGATGATCGGGCCTAGCTGCATGCGCAGTATTGCGTCGAACATCGGTCAGGCCTCCAGTGCGGTGTATTGGTCGGGGTCGTCGATGTTGCTGACTTCCCAGGTGCGGGCAAATTTCGGCGTACCCAGCGGATCGTCGAGCAGTGTCGGGCCGAGGTAGAGGGTCTGATTGAATGTCAGCGTCCAGGCCTTGTATTGCTGCTCGGCACGGATGAGCAATGACGGCAAACCATCAATGTTCATCGGCAGATCGCATTGATCGCCGGGCAAGTTCCAGCGGTTGTCGGTGATCAGGTTCTTCAACACGGCGATCAGATCGCACGCTGCAAATGCAGTCGCGGAAAGCGCCGGGATGACTTGCAACGACAGCGTCATGACATGGGCAATTCGCCCATCAGCGGCGCGCACTCCCGATGCATTGCGATCGAAATCGATCAACACCCAGGACTGGTCGCCGGGAGCATTGAAGTCATCGTGAACGCCGACATTGAGGTGGAGTCCGGCGGAGTTACGCAGCGTTGTCGCGATGGCTGTGAACAGTTGCGACGGCTGCTGGATCGGTGTGGGCATACATGACCTCCTTTTCGATCGTCCACGCGAAACCCTGCCGCCAAAATGGCGGCATGGAAACAGTCAAGGTTAAGGCTGGTCGCGCGGAGGGACTTCGCAGACGCCGATCCGCTTGGCGGCCCAGCGTTCATACAGACCGATGGCCACGTCGGCACCGGCCATGGCGGTCAGGCAACCGAACGCGCCGGCAGCCCAGATCGACATGCCGGCGGCGTACAGCAGCATGATCGCCGAGACGCCGCAGATCATGCAGGCACCGGAGCGCAGAGCCAGACGGCGCAAGAGCGGCCAGCCGCGAGCGCCCTCCTTGTCGGCGCGCCACATTTCGCCAGACACCCCGCCTACCACGGCAAGGAGGATGACCAGCCAGATCGGCATGTCTGCCAACGCTTGTTGCTCGGTTGTCATGTCACTCCTCCCGATGTGATTGATGTGTGTTGATTCAAACGATGTCTCTGAAAGCGGGTATTCCAGGAATGCCCGCAAGTTGTGCCTTGTCCAGTGATAACACACGATCCGATAGTGCAAGTCATGCAGAAAAACCCGGAAATAAACCCGGTTTTTCCGCATGCATTCAAAGACCCGTGCAGATATCGATTTGCATCAGAACGGAGCAGTTGGCCAATTGAGCGCCGTTGGATAACCCGGTTGATCGTTAATCTCACTCAAGTCAACGATGTACTGTTTGTAGGCTTGCCACTGCGCTACCTCTGCCTGGCTTGCAGCACCAAGCTCTACCCGGTACTGCATGGGGTTATACGTCAGCCAACTGGCCGCAGTTTCAAAACGTTGTTTCTTGCGGGAAACGGCAATGGCAACGTAGTCCCCATAGACGGGTTGTACAAAGACCGGTTCCGAACCGAGGTATTTGTATATCAAGCCAACTTGAGCCGCTGGGTTTGCGGTGACATCCATCCAGTAGTCCATTCCGCCTGATTGTCCAGGAAGTGGCGGATTACTTTCAGCCTCCACGATTTGGCTGACCAGATAAAAGCTGTACCCGCTGATCAACTCCATCAGTGCATAACGATTCATTCCAATTTCCTTTTGTTTATATAACTAAGTCCTGCTCTGTACGACGTTCATTGCAGGGGGTCTGCTCAGACGAGCATTCCAAAAAGCCCGGCGCTCGGGCAGGGATTTTCAGTAATGCACAACCGGCTTCGGACTGCCGCGCCCAGTTGAATTAGAACGGAGCAACCGGCCAGTTTACGATTTGTGGATAACCGGCTTGCTTGTTGATATCGCTGATGGCAATGGCATACAGCTTGCAATCCTGCAACAACGTCACATCGGCCAGATCGGCGACGCCAAGATCGACCTTGAACTGCGCAGAACTCAGAAGCAGGCGGTTATCAATGTCTCTTAACCGCATCAGCGATTCATAGTTGATCTCGCTGATCAGCTCCGCGTTGGTTGTTTTTGTGAATGTCCAGCCGCCGTTGAAGGAAGCGCGATCATTCACTGCAACTTCCGTGTTGCCGGTTACATCAACCCAGGTGTCAAAGGGCGACGCCGTACCCGGCATCTCTTCACTCTCTACCAAACGGGTAACTTTCGATCCTTGTACGAGCGCAAATAGATGCATTCCATAACTCCTTGAATTGGTATTTCCAGAAGACGCATTCATCTTCAGATTTTCCGGTTATGCACCGAACCTTTCAGCAAAGGCTTCATTCACAAAGTCAGAACGAAGCGGCGGGCCAATTGATCGAGGATGGATATCCGGATTGGTTTACGATTTCGCTGACAGCGATGGCGTATTGTTTGTAAGAAATCAATGTCGCCTCGTCAGCTGCAGTAGCGGTGCCGAGATCTACTTTGTATTGCAATGGGTTGAACGTCAGTCGGCGCACGACCTCATTGAAGCGCTCCTGCATGTAATTAGTGGCCAGGCTCAACTGATCATCATAAGTCGGCGCCGAGAAGACCCAGCCTCTGTCGAAGAAACATTCAACCTTCCATCCAACTTGAATAGCGGTATTACTTGTTACATCGTGCCAATTGCCTTGAACCCCATCCGGGCCGGCCGTTAGCATGCCTTCGTTGGTTTACAGCACTTTCGTGACAGTCAAATAAGGAGTTTTATAAAAGGTTGGAACAAATGCATAGCGTTTCATAGGCTTTCTCTTGAGTCATTTTTATCGAATGGACGTTTCTATTCTGCACAACAGCTGCGGGCCTGAAATTACTGGCCTACTGTTAACCTCCCCAGGTCGGCATTCCAAAAAGCCCGGCGCTGCGCCGGGCTTTTCAGTAATGCGCTCCTTCGCCTTCCTTTAAATCCTGTGTACAAAAAGGAAGCTGACTTTTCGGCGCTACTGGCGCGGTACGAGTCCATTCAGATTGTTTTTCCGACCGCGGTCCCTGCCCGCCGGATAACTGCTTCTGGTGCTTTACGCTGCACACCCGGGTCAGTTGCCAACCCTCTGAACCGTTGAGGCCGGTTCATCGCTGCCTGTTCTTTTGGAACTAAAGAGCTTTCGTTTCCAGCCGCTTTGTCGAGCGGCTTGGTGGCTATATTATGCATGTATGCATATCCAGTCAATGCGCAAATGCATTTATTTATGCACTACAAATGCGTTCGCGCATGAAAGCCGCATAAATCAAGACGTTGAGAGACTTTGTGCGGGCGAAAAAAAACCCGCCGATGGGCGGGTTTTATGCAAAAAGGCTGTGGTTATCGGGCGTACATGCCCCACCAGAAGACGTGACCGAGGATGACGATCTGCTCTTCCTGGATTTCCTGGAAGCTGTAGTCCTCGTCCGGATGCTCATCACGATTGAAGCTGCGCAGACGAATACCGGTAGGCAGACGATAGAGTTGCTTCACGCGCAACTGGCCATTGTGGTTGATCGCATAGAGATCGCCATCAATGATGTCGCCAATCCCGCACTTACCCGCGTTCACGCCGACAGTGGCACCATCACGCAGCACCGGCAACATGCTGTTGCCGCGCACGGTCACGCATTTGGCCTGATCGAACTGCACACCGTTATGGCGCAGGCTGCGCTTGCCGAAGCGCAGGCTAGAGCGCTCGCTCTCTTCGATGACGAATCTTCCTGATCCTGCTGCCAATTCAACCTCGCGAAGAAACGGCACCGACACCTCGTCGTCATCGACAGGGGTATCGTCGTCCCACAGCATTATGTCCTTGAGTTCCGCGTGCACGTCATCACGCGCGGCACCTGCCGACGGCGCAACATCCGCGCGCCCGCGCAACTGATCGGTGCTTACATTGAAATACTCGGCGATCTTCGAGATATGTTTATCCGAAGGATCGACAATCTTCCCGCTGAGAATCCGCGAGAGAGTGGATTGAGGCACGCCGGTGCGACGGTGGAGCTCCGTGGGGGAGATCCCGTGCTGGTCGAGCAGTGCTCTTAAGACGGAGGATACGTTGCGTTTTTGCATAACGCGCATAGTGCTTGAAGTTTTTCGCGAAGACAAATGCTGATTTGCATAAAACGTGCATAAGTCATCAATTCAGCGCAAAAAGTGTCAACGAGCCGTCATGCCTGCGTCGGGCAGACCGCCCATGGTAATCTTGCGCCCATCGCGGAAAAGCCCCGCGGTTGCCCCGCTTTTGCCCCACACCTTTTAACGAGTTGCCTGACAATCCGATGAATAAAGCCGTCTCCGACCTTTCCTCCCACACCCCGATGATGCAGCAGTACTGGCGCCTGAAGAACCAGCACCCGGATCAGCTGATGTTCTATCGCATGGGCGACTTCTACGAGATCTTCTACGAAGATGCGAAGAAGGCAGCCAAGTTGCTCGACATCACCCTGACCGCGCGCGGGCAGTCGGCGGGACAGGCGATTCCGATGTGTGGGATTCCTTACCACGCGGCAGAAGGTTATCTGGCGAAACTGGTCAAGCTCGGCGAATCGGTGGTGATCTGCGAGCAGGTCGGCGATCCGGCTACCAGCAAAGGCCCGGTTGAACGTCAGGTGGTGAGGATCCTCACGCCGGGTACGGTCAGTGATGAAGCGCTGCTCGACGAGCGCCGCGACAACCTGATCGCTGCACTGCTGGGTGACGAGCGCCTGTTCGGTCTGGCCGTGCTGGACATCACCAGCGGCAGTTTCAGCGTGTCGGAAATCAAAGGCTGGGAGAACCTGCTCGCGGAACTGGAGCGGATCAATCCGGTTGAGTTGCTGATCCCGGATGACTGGCCAAGGGACCTGCCAGCGGAAAAACGCCGTGGCGTCAGTCGTCGTGCGCCGTGGGATTTCGAGCGTGATTCGGCGCTGAAAAGCCTTTGCCAGCAGTTCTCCACCCAAGACCTTAAGGGCTTTGGTTGCGAGAATCTGACCCTGGCCATCGGCGCTGCCGGTTGCCTGTTGGCGTACGCCAAGGAAACCCAGCGCACCGCCCTGCCGCATTTGCGTAGCCTGCGTCACGAACGTCTCGACGACACCGTGGTGCTCGACGGCGCGAGCCGGCGCAACCTGGAACTCGATACCAACCTGGCCGGTGGCCGCGACAACACCCTGCAATCGGTGGTCGATCGCTGCCAGACCGCCATGGGCAGCCGTTTGCTGACTCGCTGGCTGAACCGTCCGCTGCGCGACCTGACAGTGCTGCTGGCGCGGCAGACGTCGATCACTTGCCTGCTCGACGGTTATCGTTTCGAAAAACTGCAACCGCAGCTCAAGGAAATTGGCGACATCGAGCGGATTCTCGCGCGAATCGGCCTGCGCAATGCGCGTCCGCGAGACCTTGCTCGCCTGCGTGACGCCCTCGGCGCGCTGCCCGAATTGCAAGTGGCGATGACTGACCTGGAAGCGCCGCACCTGCAACGTCTCGCCACAACCACCAGCACCTATCCGGAACTGGCGGCGCTGCTGGAAAAAGCCATTATCGACAACCCGCCGGCGGTGATCCGTGACGGCGGCGTGCTGAAAACCGGTTACGACAGTGAGCTCGATGAACTGCAATCGCTGAGCGAGAACGCTGGCCAGTTCCTGATTGATCTGGAAGCCCGGGAGAAGGCTCGTACCGGCCTGTCGCACTTGAAAGTCGGTTACAACCGCATTCACGGCTATTTCATCGAACTGCCGAGCAAGCAGGCAGAGTCGGCTCCGGCAGACTACATCCGGCGCCAGACGCTGAAAGGCGCCGAGCGCTTCATCACGCCTGAACTGAAAGAATTCGAAGACAAGGCGCTGTCGGCCAAGAGCCGTGCCCTCGCCCGCGAGAAGATGCTCTACGAAGCACTGCTGGAAGACCTGATCAGCCAGTTGCCGCCATTACAGGACACCGCCGGTGCTCTGGCTGAGCTGGACGTGCTGAGCAACCTCGCCGAGCGTGCACTGAATCTTGATCTGAACTGCCCGCGTTTCGTCAGCGAGCCGTGCATGCGCATCACCCAGGGTCGTCACCCGGTGGTCGAGCAAGTCCTGACCACGCCGTTTGTGGCGAACGACCTGAGCCTGGACGACGACACACGGATGCTGGTGATCACCGGTCCGAACATGGGCGGTAAATCCACCTACATGCGCCAGACTGCATTGATCGTGCTGTTGGCGCACATCGGAAGCTTCGTGCCGGCGGCCAGTTGTGAGCTGTCGCTGGTGGACCGGATATTTACCCGAATCGGTTCCAGCGATGACCTGGCCGGTGGCCGTTCGACCTTCATGGTCGAGATGAGCGAAACCGCCAACATCCTGCATAACGCCACCGAGCGCAGCCTGGTCTTAATGGACGAAGTCGGTCGCGGCACCAGCACCTTCGACGGCCTGTCGCTGGCTTGGGCCGCCGCCGAGCGTCTGGCGCATCTGCGTGCCTATACTCTATTTGCTACGCACTACTTCGAACTGACCGTGTTGCCGGAAGCCGAGCCGTTGGTGGCTAACGTGCATCTCAACGCCACCGAACACAATGAGCGCATCGTTTTTCTGCACCATGTGCTGCCGGGGCCTGCCAGTCAGAGTTACGGCCTGGCGGTGGCGCAACTGGCCGGTGTGCCGAGTGAAGTCATCGTGCGCGCACGTGAGCACTTGAGCCGGCTGGAAGACACCGCATTGCCGCATGAGACGCCGAAGCCTGCCGCCAAAGGCAAGCCAGCCACTCCGCAGCAAAGCGACATGTTTGCGAGCCTGCCACACCCGGTGCTCGATGAGCTGGCCAAACTGGATGTCGATGATCTGACGCCGCGTCGCGCGCTCGAATTGTTATATGCACTTAAGAACCGGATCTAAGCACTAAAGAACCGGATATAACGCAAACGGCTTCAAGCTGTTAGAATCTCGCGCGGTTTGGGATGCTGCTGGCTAATAGCCTGGCCAGCAGACATCGCTCCCGAACCTGGCGACCCCAACCGTGAAGGGGCAACGCTGCCGCCGCCTG
>NZ_JBIUWQ010000012.1:113796-124112 GCF_044743525.1 Pseudomonas sp. NPDC087598
TGCTTTTACGAAGGCCCGAACTTCCTGGTGATTCACCCGGATGAGTGCATCGACTGCGCCCTGTGCGAGCCGGAATGCCCGGCCGTAGCCATTTTCTCCGAGGACGAAGTTCCGGAAGAAATGCAGGAGTTCATTCAACTGAACGTTGAACTGGCCGAGATCTGGCCGAACATCACCGAGAAGAAAGAATCGCTGCCGGACGCCGAAGAGTGGGATGGCGTCAAAGGCAAGATCAAAGACCTCGAACGCTGATCTGTCGCGCGCTCGATAAAAAGGCCCCTTGTGGGCCTTTTTGCTTTTCTGCATTTGCTTTTTCTACGGGCAAAAAAAAGGGGCGGTTTGACCCGCCCACATTTTTTCCCTATTCCCTGTGTTCCTTTTCATCGTCCTGATGAATCGCCTCCTGCGATGTCCATTCCCCTCATCCTTGAAGGGCGTGTCTGTCCGTCGACACAGCGCTGATACTAAAGAGTTCCCCGCCAGGAGCAACGGGCCGAATACGCCTGAAGGCGTTGTCATAAGCACTTCATATTAAAAAATAAATATTCAAATCAATAAGTTAGATATGACTAACGTGAAGAGTGGACGTCTGCCGCAGGGTAAAAATAACGAACACTTACGGAAGAGTAAGCCAAGGCTTACATCGCGAGACTACAAAGGTACGGGCACCGCGAGAAAAGCGGGCACCTGACCTGTGGCGAGGGCGCTTGCTCCCGCTTGAGTGCGCAGCGCTCACCCGTATTTGGGGCTGCTGCGCAACCCAGCGGGAGCAAGCTCCCTCGCCACATGGGTATCGTTGAGCCATTCAATCGCGAGCAACAAAAAGCCCCGAACCAGTCGGGGCTTTTGGCGGGCGCTGGAGACGCCTACTGGAACAGCGACTCGCTCGACAGGCCATTCTTCTCGAGAATTTCCCGCAGACGCTTGAGGCCTTCCACCTGGATCTGTCTTACCCGTTCCCGGGTCAGGCCGATCTCCAGGCCTACATCTTCCAGCGTGCTGCTCTCATGACCGCGCAGGCCGAAGCGGCGGATCACCACCTCGCGCTGCTTGTCAGTCAGTTCGGACAGCCATTGATCGATGCTCTGCGACAGATCGTCGTCCTGCAGCAGTTCGCATGGATCGGTGGGACGATCATCCGTCAGGGTGTCCAGCAGGGTTTTATCCGAATCCGGACCCAGCGAGACGTCGACCGAAGAAACCCGTTCATTCAGGCCCAGCATGCGCTTGACCTCACCTACCGGTTTTTCCAGCAGATTGGCGATTTCTTCGGGTGAAGGTTCGTGGTCGAGTTTTTGCGTCAGCTCCCGTGCAGCCCGCAGGTACACGTTGAGCTCCTTGACCACATGGATCGGCAACCGGATGGTCCGGGTCTGATTCATGATTGCGCGCTCGATGGTCTGACGAATCCACCAGGTTGCATAGGTCGAGAAGCGGAAGCCGCGCTCGGGATCGAACTTTTCCACAGCGCGGATCAAGCCGAGGTTGCCCTCTTCGATCAGATCCAGCAGCGACAGCCCCCGATTGACGTAACGCCGGGCGATTTTGACCACCAGCCGCAGGTTACTTTCAATCATGCGCTTGCGCCCGGCGGGATCGCCACTTTGCGACAAACGCGCAAAATGAACTTCTTCCTCCGGGGAGAGCAGTGGGGAAAAGCCGATTTCGTTGAGATACAGCTGCGTGGCATCAAGTGCACGCGTGTAGTCGATGTACTTATGTTGTTTAAGTGAAGCGGAGTGTTTGGATTTGGAACGAACGGAAGGTGGAGCAGCCCCTTCATCATTCGACATCGAAGATTCCGAATCGATGCCGGCCTCCATAAGGAGAACCTCATCGTCGATGTCAAACTCCGGCACTTCTTTACTGAGAGCCATTGTTATAGTCCTTTGGTGAGTTCGACCCCAAGCTCAAGCGACGCCTTTATCCTTGGCAACGCTGGAGCCTGTCCCCTCTACGCGACGGAACAGGCTGGCTTACAAATCCCCGGCGATATCAATTCCTTTATTCAAACTACCGTTTGAAGAGAATTTTCCAATAAGAATGCCATTAGATGGCCATCCCCAGCCGGTCGGGGCCGGGCCGGGTGGAGGCAGTGGAGCCGGTGCTTGTTTGTTGGCGACGGACGGTACAGCCCCAGTAGAACCGGTGGTTGTAGTGGTAGTCGTGCCATTTGCCTGGCGTCGGATTACCGTGGTTTTACTCGACGACGAAGGTGAAGAACTGGCGTTGCTCACCACCGCTGTCGACGTTGATCCGGTACGGCCATCGAAGCGAATTGTCTGACCCGGGTGGATCGTATACGGCGTAGGAATATTGTTCCGGGCCGCGAGGGCTTTGTAGTCCCAGCCGTAGCGAAACGCGATGGAAAACATCGTATCGCCCGGACGGACTACATATTGCCCGGTCGTCACGGCAGGACGCTGCGCGACCGCATTGTTACGGTCGACTACCCGTACGTTGCTCGATTTGGTGCTGGAGCAACCCACCAGCAAGGTGCTCAAGACAAGGCCAGTCACCAGGCGCTGAAAGCTCGTGTTACCCATACGCTGCGCAATGACTGTGAGACTCACCCGCCGCTCCCTTTGTGGTGGCTGAAAAATTTGGAATGCCGGATTTCGGCATGAGGTGTCGCAAGTATAACGGGCTGAATCGGCTTTACCTTTAATGAAGCGAAATCGCTTCGCGCACACGTTTGCAAGCCGACAATCCGTTGCGTTTAAACCATCGCTGCCGGAGTAAGACCGAGGCGAACGAAAGGAATTCAGCGCCTTTGAAGAAATGCTCAGGCCAGTGGCCCGTTGAGCAAAGGCACGAAGCGAACAGCACCCAGAACGTGCCGGGAAAAGCCGTGCTCTTCTCGCACAATCAGCATCAATTGCTGCACTTCCCCCGAACCCACCGGGATCACCATGCGCCCACCTGGCGCCAGTTGATCAAGCAAGGCTTGCGGCACATCGGTAGCGACAGCGGTGACGATGATGCCGTTGTACGGCGCCAGCGCCGGCCAGCCTTCCCAGCCATCGCCCCAACGGAACACCACGTTGCGCAGATTGAGCTCGACCAGTCGTTCCTTGGCCCGATCCTGCAAGACCTTGATGCGCTCAACCGAGAACACCCGCTCCACCAGTTGCGACAACACGGCCGTCTGATAACCGGAGCCCGTGCCGATCTCCAGCACCTTGTCCAACGGCCCGGCCTCAAGCAGCAGCTCGCTCATGCGCGCCACCATATAAGGCTGGGAGATGGTCTGGTTATGGCCGATCGGCAGGGCCGTGTCTTCATAAGCACGGTGCGCCAGCGCTTCGTCGACGAACAAGTGACGCGGCGTACGGCGGATCACTTCCAGCACCTTGGCGTTGGACAGGCCTTCTTCATACAGGCGTTGGATCAACCGTTCGCGGGTGCGCTGGGACGTCATGCCGATGCCGCTGCGCATTCTGTCTTCGTGTTCACGGGCCATCAGCGCAGTCCCTCCAGCCAGCCGTCGAGACTTCTGAAGGCATCGTTGAAGGTGCGATCAAGCTGTAACGGCGTGATGGAAACGTAGCCCTGCATCACCGCATGAAAGTCGGTACCCGGACCGCCGTCTTCAGCGTCGCCGGCGGCAGCAATCCAGTAACCGGCCTTGCCACGCGGGTCGACCACTTTCATCGGCGCCGCCGCCCGGGCGCGATGCCCCAGTCGGGTCAACTGAATGCCGCGAATATGGTCGAGCGGCAAATTGGGAATGTTCACGTTGAGTACAGTGCGCGGCGGCAGATCCAGCCCGGCATGGGCCTCGACCAGTTTGCGCGCAAAGTAAGCCGCCGTCGGCAGATTATCCACCTGGCGTGAGGCCAGCGAGAATGCGAACGACGGACGCTCAAGAAAACGCCCTTCAAGGGCTGCCGCCACTGTCCCGGAATACAACACGTCATCGCCCAGATTGGCGCCGAGGTTGATGCCGGAAACCACCATGTCCGGCTCGCGCTCCAGCAGGCCGTTGAGGCCCAGGTGCACGCAATCGGTCGGTGTGCCATTGAGGCTGATGAAGCCGTTGGCCAGGTATTGCGGGTGCAACGGACGGTCGAGCGTCAGCGAACTGCTGGCGCCGCTTTTGTCCTGCTCCGGGGCGATAACCACGCACTCGGTGTAATCCGCCAGCGCAGCATAAAGCGCGGCGAGACCGGGTGCGGTTACCCCATCGTCGTTAGAAATCAGAATACGCATGGGCTGTCCGTCTGCCCCACCGGCACCAGATCAACGAGTTCGCGCACCAATACGGTGGCGAAGCATCCGGCCGGGAGGACGAATTCCAGTTGCAGAATGTCAGGCTGGGGATAATGCCACGTCAACCCGCCAATGGGCAGCCGCAGGATGCGACGTTCGTGGCTCATGCCGGCGTGAATCAACCAATCACGCAGATCCGCTTCACGGGCGGCAATCCCCTGCTCCAGATCATGGACAGCGCCAGCGGCCGGCGAGTCACCTTCGCCCCACTGCGGACCGGTCGGATGCAGATCGAGAATCACCAGACGCGGATCGCTGCACTCGGCTTCACCGGCCGGGAAAAAACTGCGGCTATCAGTGAATGCGAGCAAATCGCCGACTTGGGCTTTTTGCCAGGTGCCATCGGCAACACGCGCCGCGAGCACCTGATTGAACAGAAAACTGCGCGCGGTCGAGAGCAGGCGCGAACGCACATTGCGCTGCTCCGGCAAGGCCTTGCGCGCCACCCACGAACGTGCATCGACGACGTTGCCGCCGTCATGGCCGAAGCGCTGGGCACCGAAATAATTGGGAATGCCTTGTCTGGCGATCAGTTGCAGACGTTCTTCAATGGCCGCCTTGTCGCCATTGAACTGAGTCAGACGCAAGGTGAAACCGTTGGCCGAATGCGCACCGCGTTGCAACTTGCGCTTGTGGCGAGTGGTCTTGAGGATCTTCAGCGTGTCGTTTTCCGCCGCCGACAGATCCGGATCAGCCTTGCCCGGCAGTTGTACGCTGAACCATTGACGGGTCAGCGCCTGACGATCCTTGAGACCGGCATAGCTGACGGTGCGCAACGGCACGCCGGCAGCCTTGGCGATACGCCGTGCAGCCTCTTCGGTGTTCAGGCCACGCTTTTCGACCCAGATCCACAAGTGTTCGCCATCGCCGCTGAACGGGATATCGAGCACCTCATCGACCTGAAAGTCTTCCGCGACCGCTTTCAGTACGGCGCTGCCCAGGGACTCGCCATAGGCACGCGGGCCGAGCAATTGCAGTTCATTCATGCGCGCAGCAACAAGGCAACGGAGTGCACGGCGATGCCCTCTTCGCGACCGACAAAGCCAAGCTTTTCGGTGGTGGTAGCTTTCACGTTCACTTGATCCAACTCAACTTGAAGATCCGCCGCGATCAACGCGCGCATCGATTCGATATGCGGGGCCATTTTCGGCGCCTGAGCAACAATGGTGTTGTCGACGTTGCCGACTTTCCAGCCTTTGGCGTGGATCAGCGCGACCACGTGACGCAGCAGCGCACGGCTGTCAGCGCCCTTGAATTGCGGGTCGGTGTCCGGGAAGTGTTTGCCGATATCGCCCAGCGCCGCCGCGCCGAGCAAGGCATCGCTCAAGGCGTGCAGCAGGACGTCACCGTCGGAATGAGCGAGCAGCCCGAAGCTGTGTGCAATGCGCACGCCGCCCAGAGTAATGAAATCGCCTTCAGCGAAACGGTGCACATCATAGCCGTGGCCAATACGCATAAAAAAAACGCCCCGATTTTTGTCAGGGCGTGATTCTACCTGCATTAGGCCTTGAGGGCGCGTGCGTGATGCTGCAAGTGGTCGTCAATGAAGCTTGAGATGAAGAAATAGCTGTGGTCATAGCCCGGTTGCAGACGCAATGTCAGCGGATGGCCCGCTTGTTTTGCCGCTTGTTGCAAGGCTTCGGGTTTGAGCTGAGTGGCGAGGAAGTCGTCGCGATCCCCTTGATCGACCAGCAATGGCAGTTTTTCGGTAGCGTCAGCAATCAACGCACAAGCATCCCATTCTTTCCACTTCGAACGGTCTTCGCCCAGGTAACGGGAAAAGGCCTTCTGGCCCCACGGGCAATCCATCGGATTGTTGATCGGTGAAAACGCCGACACCGACTGGTAACGCCCCGGATTGCGCAGCGCACAAACCAACGCGCCGTGGCCACCCATGGAATGGCCGCTGATACTGCGTTTATCGGACGCCGGGAAATGCGCTTCAACCAGTGAAGGCAATTCCTGCACGACATAGTCATGCATCCGATAGTGGCGCGACCAGGGTTCCTGCGTGGCATTCAGATAAAACCCCGCGCCGAGGCCGAAATCCCACGCATTGTCAGGATCACCCGGCACATCAGGACCACGTGGACTGGTGTCCGGTGCAACGATGATCAAACCGAGCTCGGCAGCCATGCGCTGGGCGCCAGCCTTCTGCATGAAGTTCTCATCGGTGCAGGTCAGGCCCGACAGCCAGTACAGCACCGGCAACTTGCCGCCCTGCTCTGCCTGAGGCGGAAGGTACACGGCGAACACCATGTCGCAACCGAGCACATCGGAGCGATGGCGATAACGCTTGTGCCAACCGCCGAAACTCTTCTGACAGGAGATATTTTCCAGACTCATAGGATTCTCCCAGCTGCAAGCGACAAGCCTCGAGCTTCAAGAAAAGGCCTGATCGCCCTTCCTTGACGCTTGAAACTTGTAGCTTGGGGCTGCTTTTTAGAAATGAATGACGGTACGGATGCTCTTGCCTTCGTGCATCAGGTCGAACGCCTTGTTGATGTCTTCCAGGCCCATGGTGTGGGTGATGAAAGTATCCAGCGGGATCTCACCGCTCTGCGCCATGTCGACATAGCTTGGCAACTCGGTACGACCGCGCACGCCGCCGAACGCCGAGCCGCGCCAGACGCGACCGGTCACCAGTTGGAACGGACGGGTAGCGATTTCCTGGCCGGCACCGGCGACGCCGATGATCACCGACTCGCCCCAACCTTTGTGGCAGCACTCAAGGGCGGCGCGCATCAGTTGCACGTTGCCGATGCATTCGAAGGAGAAGTCGACGCCGCCATCGGTCATGTCGACGATGACTTCCTGGATCGGGCGATCGAAATCTTTCGGGTTCACGCAGTCGGTGGCGCCCAGTTGTTTGGCGATTTCGAATTTGGCCGGGTTGATGTCGATGGCAATGATGCGCGAAGCCTTGGCTTTCACCGCGCCGATTACCGCCGACAAACCAATGCCACCGAGGCCGAAAATGGCAACGGTGTCACCCGGTTTGACCTTGGCAGTGTTGATCACTGCGCCGATACCGGTGGTGACACCACAGCCCAGCAGACAGACTTTCTCCAGCGGCGCGTCTTTGGAAATTTTGGCGACGGAGATTTCCGGCAACACGGTGTATTCAGAGAAAGTCGACGTGCCCATGTAGTGGAAAATCGTCTCGCCCTTGTAGGAAAAACGCGAAGTACCGTCCGGCATCAGGCCCTTGCCCTGTGTCGCGCGAATCGCCTGACACAGGTTGGTTTTGCCGGACTTGCAGAATTTGCACTGGCCGCATTCCGGCGTGTACAGCGGAATGACGTGGTCGCCAACGGCAACCGAGGTTACGCCCTCACCGATGGCTTCGACGATGGCGCCGCCTTCGTGGCCGAGAATCGACGGAAAGATCCCTTCCGGATCAGCACCGGACAGGGTGTAAGCGTCAGTGTGGCAAACACCGGAAGCCACTACGCGCAGCAACACTTCACCGGCCTTGGGCATGGCGACATCGACTTCTACGATTTCCAGCGGCTTCTTGGCCTCGAAGGCAACGGCGGCGCGCGACTTGATCATGCTGACTCTCCAGTGAATCCATTGAATAAAAAACCAGACAAGGAGTGTAATACATGGTCTGACGGTGAATAATCCAAGCAAAAGCAAAACATTATTGCTGCACAGGGATAATCAAGATGTCTGAAAACCGTTGGGAAGGCATCGACGAGTTCGTCGCCGTTGCCGAATGCAGTCAATTCACCGCTGCTGCCGAACGCCTTGGTGTTTCTTCCTCGCACATCAGTCGACAAATCGTACGACTGGAAGAGCGCTTGCAGACACGCCTGCTCTATCGCAGTACTCGCCGGGTGACGCTGACCGAGGCTGGACAGACTTTTCTGCAACATTGCCAGCGCCTGCAGGACGGTCGTGAAGAGGCCTTGCGCGCCGTTGGCGATCTGACCAGCGAACCGAAAGGCATGCTGCGCATGACTTGCGCCGTTGCCTACGGCGAGCGATTTATCGTGCCGCTGGTGACGCGCTTCATGGGGCTCTACCCGCAACTGCGCATTGATATTGAATTGAGCAATCGCCAACTCGATCTGGTGCATGAAGGGCTGGATCTGGCGATTCGGTTGGGGCGCTTACAGGATTCGCGATTGGTCGCGACGCGGCTGGCGCCGAGGCGCATGTATCTGTGCGCGTCGCCGTCCTACCTGGAACGGTATGGCCGCCCACACAGTTTGTCGGAACTGAGCCGTCACAATTGCCTGATTGGCAGCTCGGACATCTGGCAGCTGGAGCAAAACGGGCGGGAGTTTTCCCAGCGGGTCCAGGGAAACTGGCGCTGCAACAGTGGGCAAGCGGTGCTGGATGCGGCGCTGCAAGGGGTTGGCTTGTGTCAGTTGCCGGATTATTACGTGTTGGAGCATCTGCACAGTGGTGCGTTGATTTCGTTGCTGGAGACGCATCAGCCGCCAAATACGGCAGTGTGGGCGCTGTATCCGCAACAGCGGCATTTGTCGCCTAAGGTGCGCAAACTGGTGGATTTCTTGAAGGAAGGTTTGGCTGAACAGCCGGAGTATCGGTGTTGAGTGATGGGTTGCCTGTGCGGCCGCCTTCGCGAGCAGGCTCGCTCCCACAAGGGATCTTCAGAAGATACAAAACTTGAGTTAGGCGTAATTCAAAGGTGGGAGCGAGCCTGCTCGCGAAAGCAATCTGACAGGCGCCACAGTTATCAGTGGCGGTTAGCCCAACGCTGACGCAACCACTCCAGATCTTCCGGCCGGGTTACTTTGAGGTTATCCGCACGACCTTCAATCAAGCGAGGCGCCAGCCCCGCCCACTCCATCGCCGAAGCTTCATCGGTAATCACCGCATCAGCGACCAGACTGTCGGCCAATGCCCGATGCAACGCCCCAAGGCGAAACATCTGCGGCGTATAGGCCTGCCAGATCACACTGCGGTCAACGGTTTCAACCACACGACCGTGCTTGTCGACTCTTTTCAGGGTGTCGCGCGCGGGAACGGCGAGCAAACCACCCACCGCGTCATCCGCCAGCTCAGCGAGCAGCTTGTCCAGATCGTCGCGACTCAGGTTGGGCCGTGCCGCATCGTGCACCAGCACCCAATCCTCATCGTCGGCACCTTGCGCATGCAGATGCAGCAAGGCATTGAGCACCGACCCGGAACGCTCCGAACCGCCCTCGACGCGCTGAATCCGCAAATCGCTGGCGCACGCCAGGTTTGGCCAATAAGGATCATCAACAGCAAGACTGACCACCAACCCCTTGAGGCTCGGGTGATCAAGGAAACAGCCGAGGCTGTGTTCGAGAATTGTGCGCCCGCCCAGTTGCAGATATTGCTTGGGACGGTCCGCGGCCATACGGGCACCGACGCCCGCGGCAGGAATCACGGCCCAGAAGGCCGGCAGGGAATTGATCATTGGGCCAACTGGTAAAGGGTTTCGCCGTCCTTGACCATGCCCAATTCGTGACGAGCCCGTTCTTCAACGGTCTCCATACCTTTCTTCAACTCGCTGACTTCAGCGTCCATCACCCGGTTGCGCTCCAGCAGACCTTCGTTCTCGGCATGTTGATCAGCAATCTGCTGATTCAGCTCGGCGACCTGCGCCAGACTGCCATTGCCCACCCACAGGCGGTACTGCAGACCGGCCAGTAGCAAGAGCAAAACGAGAAACAACCAGTAAGGACTGCGCATCGAATATCAGGTATCCAGTGAAAAAAGACAGCCACGCCAAAACTTTGAAACGTCTGATAGCACGAAGCCTGGAAGATCCAGGCTTGTGCTGTTAAGGCATCAGATTAGTGGCAAATCCATCGCTGTCACGACTTTTTCGACACAATCCAGTGTCCTTTTATCAGTTTCCGCTTAACCGCGGAATTCGCTACGACCGTTGTACTTGGCTTTGCCATTCAACTGCTCTTCGATACGCAGCAGTTGGTTGTACTTGGAAACGCGGTCGGAACGGCACAGCGAACCGGTCTTGATCTGGCCAGCCGAAGTACCCACAGCCAGGTCGGCAATGGTCGCATCCTCGGTTTCGCCCG
>NZ_JBIUWQ010000013.1:0-107882 GCF_044743525.1 Pseudomonas sp. NPDC087598
CATTGAATCTCAAGGAGTTTTCCGTTTCGACTGCGCCGGAAGTGGGGCGAATTATAGGCCTCCAGAATCTGTCGTCAACCGTTAATTTCGCTTTTTGTCGAAACGCTGGAAAAGCCTGCTTACATATAGACGCGCCCGCCATGAATGCGCAGTATATTGCCCAACGCCTATAACAATACCCAGCTCTTACTTCGGACGATGCCCTGCAATGAATGACCAACCCCGCTCCCTCGCCTCAATGCTGTTTCCGGTTGGCCTGCTATTAATAGCCATGGCATCGATCCAGTCCGGCGCGTCGCTGGCCAAAAGCATGTTCCCGGTTGTCGGCGCTCAAGGGACAACCACCCTGCGCTTGATCTTCGCCAGTGTGATCATGCTGTTATTGCTGCGCCCGTGGCGAGCAAAGCTGACAGCCAAGTCATTGCGCACAGTGATCGTCTACGGCATGGCGCTGGGCGGAATGAACTTCCTCTTCTATATGTCACTGCGCACCGTGCCATTGGGTATCGCCGTTGCCCTCGAATTCACCGGACCATTGGCCGTAGCCATCTATGCATCTCGTCGCGCCATCGACTTTATATGGATCGGTCTCGCTGCAACCGGACTACTGCTATTGATACCGACTGGAGCGACAACCGCCGGAATCGATTTGGTCGGCGCCGGTTACGCTTTGGGGGCCGGCGTCTGTTGGGCGCTATATATTCTGTTCGGGCAAAAGGCCGGTGCTGATAACGGCGTTACGACCGCAGCTCTGGGTGTGATGATCGCGGCGTTGTTCGTCGCACCCATTGGCATCGTCCATGCTGGAGCCGCTCTACTGACGCCCTCGCTGATCCCGGTGGCCATTGGCGTCGCCATCCTCTCCACCGCCCTTCCCTACACTCTGGAAATGGTCGCGCTCACGCGCATTCCCGCGCGCACCTTCGGCACGTTGATGAGCATCGAACCCGCGTTTGGAGCCCTTTCAGGTCTGCTGTTTCTGCAGGAATACCTCACGCTGTCACAATGGATGGCGATCCTGTGCATTATTCTGGCTTCCGTCGGTGCGACCATGACCATGGGCAGCGCCGCCAAGCCTGCCATTGCGGCAGATTGAAACAGGATTTGACGAAGGTCTGGCAATTGGCGCTCATATAGGCCATGTTTAGATCCGTAACCCAATGCCAGACATGGATTTTTTCGGACAGGGATTTCAAAACGCTTAGAGCGCAGGCGAATACAGGCAGACCCGAGCGTCAGACTCGCGGCGGCTATAAGGACGGTAATGAAACGAATTTTGATACTGATCGCCGTACTCGCAATCGCGGGCTGCGCGGCGACCTCGAAAACCCAGGTAAAGCACGGCAAAAAAGGTCTGCACATCAACTGTTCGGGACTCTCGTCCTCTTGGGACAAGTGCTACACCAGCGCAGCCAATTCCTGCGCTCCGAAAGGCTATAAGGTCATCGCCAAGTCGGGGGACTCCGTGGAGGAGCCTGGCGATTATCCCTTCGGTCTCAATCCCGCCGGTTACACCAGCCGCAGCATGATCGTCATCTGCAAATAGATCACGGCAAACTGGCGATCTGGCGACCAATCTCGTCATGACTGGACTTCAGCACCGTTCGCTGAATGTCCGGCGTGGCCAGCATCCGCGCCACCACCAGTGCTCCAACGCACTGCGACAGAACCGACCACGCCAGGCTGTCGCTCTCCAGTATTCGCGCCCAACTCTCCTGAAGCCGACAGATCCACAGCTCGGCCTGCTCACGAACCTGAATATCCGAACGGGCGATTTCCGCGCCTAACGCCGGCAAGGCACAACCGGATTCAGGCTGTTCAACGTGAGCCATGCTCAAATAGTGCTTGAGACAGCGTTCCAGCCGCTCGCGATCCTGTTCACCCTGCCCGCCCAATCGCGTCAGGCTTTGCCCCAACTCTCGCTCGACGATGGCGGTGAACAGCGCATCTTTCGACGAAAAGTGGCTGTAAAACGCCGCTCCGCTCAGACCAATGGCTTTCATCAAACCATCGACACCGACCGTGGCAAACCCGTTTCGCTTGGCCGACAGCGCGCTGCTCTGTAGTAACTTCTCACGGGTTTCCAGTTTGTGACTGGCGGAATAACGCATGTGTTGATCCTCGAATTGGCCGCCTTGACGTTGATCGGATCCTAGCATAACGTTCGTTCACTTAACGATCGTTTACTAAAGGGGTACACCCATGAATAAGAAGAAGGTCGTATTGGTGGTTGGCGCGGGCGATGCAACGGGAGGAGCGATTGCCAAGCGCTTTGCCAAAGAAGGATTCGTCGCCTGCATCACCCGGCGCAGTGCCGATAAATTGCAGCCGTTGGTGGAGGCGATTCAGGCAGAGGGCGGCGAAGCCCACGGTTTTGCCTGCGATGCGCGTAAGGAAGAAGACGTCATTGCCCTGATCGAAGACATCGAAACCCGCCTCGGCCCGATTGAAGCGTTTGTCTTCAATATCGGCGCCAATGTGCCCTGCAGCATCCTCGAAGAAACCGCTCGCAAGTATTTCAAGATCTGGGAAATGGCTTGCTTCTCGGGCTTCCTCAATGCCCGTGAGGTGGCCAAACGCATGGTCACTCGCAAACGCGGCACAATCCTTTTCACCGGAGCCACTGCCGGATTGCGTGGTGCGTCGGGTTTCGCGGCGTTCGCCGGAGCCAAGCACGGCATCCGGGCCTTGGCGCAAAGCATGGCGCGTGAGTTGGGGCCGATGAACATTCACGTTGCCCATGTCGTGGTCGATGGTGCTATCGATACCGACTTCATCCGCACCACTTTCCCTGAAAAGTACGCCACCAAGGATCAGGACGGTATTCTCAACCCCGAGCACATCGCCGAAAATTACTGGTACCTGCACAGCCAGCCACGGGACGCATGGACGTTCGAACTCGATCTGCGCCCCTGGAACGAACGCTGGTAAGCCCACCGCCCCATAACAATAAAATAGCGAGCAGCGACGATGACCAAAACCGTGGAGTTCTACTTCGACCTCGGAAGCCCTGCCACTTACCTGGCCTACACCCAACTGCCGAAAATCTGCACCGACACCGGCAGCAAGCTGATCTACATTCCGATGTTGCTAGGTGGAGTATTCAAGGCAACCGGCAACGCTTCACCGGCAATGATCCCGGCAAAAGGTCGATATATGTTTGAGGATCTCGATCGCTATGCCAAACGCTATGGCGTGCCCCTTAAGTTCAATCCGCACTTCCCGATCAACACGCTGATACTGATGCGTGCCGTCACCGGCATACAGTTACGCCAGCCGGAACGCTTTCAAGCGTTTATCGACGGTTTGTTCAGCGCATTGTGGGTAGAAGGCCGAAGCCTGGATGAACCGGCTACGGTCGCCGCCGTGTTGAGCGAACACGGCTTTGATCCCGATGAAGTCCTGGCGCTGAGCAACGACGAAACCGTCAAGGCTGCACTGAAAGACAATACCGAGACAGCCGTTAAACGTGGCGTGTTCGGTGCCCCGACCATGTTTATCGGCAATCAGATGTTCTTTGGCCAGGATCGTCTCGACTTCGTCGAGGAAGCATTGCGTCTGGGTTAGATCGATAAACACACTCAGGCGCTGATTTCAGCGCCCGAGTTCAGGATGATCAAATCGCCGCAGTACGCGTGTTCAACCATTCCAGCGCCGCACCCTCGAGCAATGGGCTCAAGCGCTCGCGCACTTCAGCGTGGTATGCGTTGAACCACTGTTTCTCTTCCTGAGTCAGCAACGACGGCACCAGGCATCGTGTATCGATCGGGCACAGGGTCAAGGTTTCGAATTTGAGGAATTCGCCAAACTCGCTGCTACCTGCCACTTGGTTCATCGCCAGGTTCTCGATGCGTACGCCCCAACGACCCGGACGATAAGTACCCGGTTCGATGGACGTGATCATCCCCGGTTGCATCGCGGTTTGCGGTGCCGCCGCGGCCTGGTAGGCAATCACCTGCGGGCCTTCGTGTACGTTGAGGAAATAACCCACGCCGTGACCGGTGCCGTGACCGTAATCGACGCTTTCTGCCCAGATTGGCGCGCGCGCGATAGCGTCGAGCAACGGCGACAGAATGCCTTTCGGGAACTGTGCCCGCGACAGTGCAATCACGCCTTTCAATACGCGTGTGCAGTCACGCTTCTGCTCTTCAGTCGGCGTGCCGACTGGCACCATTCGCGTGATATCGGTAGTGCCACCCAGGTACTGACCACCGGAGTCGATCAGCAGCAGGCCATCCCCTTCGATCAGCGCATGCTCTTCTTCGGTCGCGTGATAGTGCGGCATCGCGCCATTGGCGTTGAACGCAGCAATGGTGTTGAAACTCAGCGAAACATAATCCGGACGACGCTCGCGGGCAGCGGTGAGTTTTTCGTCGATGGTCAGCTCGGTAATGCGTTCGCGGCCCCAGGCTGACTCCAGCCAGGCGAAAAATTCGCAGAGCGCCGCACCGTCCTGCTCCATGGCTTTACGGATGTGCTGGGCGTCAGCTTCACTTTTTTGCGATTTGGCCAGTGTGGTCGGATTCAGGCCTTCGATCAGTTTCACCCCGCTGTCGAGGTTTTCCAGCAGACCACTGGTTACCCGCGCCGGATCCACCAGCAGGCTTGCACCGCTCGGCACGGCGTGCAGAGCGTCTGACACTTCGCTGTAATCACGCAACGTTACGCCGTCTTTCTCCAACACTGCCCGCAATTCAGCATCAACCTTGCTCAACGCCACGAACAGCGTGGCTTGCTGTTGATTGATCAACGCGAAGGAAACAAATACCGGGTTGAACGACACGTCACCGCCACGCAGATTGAACAACCACGCGATGTCGTCGAGGGTGGCGATGAAGTGCCAATCGGCACCGCGCTCCTGCAATGTCTCGCGCAGTTTGGCGAGCTTCTCGCCACGACTGACAGTCGCTTGCGGCGGCAGATGCTGATAGATCGGCGCATTCGGCAGGCTTGGGCGATCGCTCCAGACTTCCTTGAGCAGATCGATATCGGTACGCAGACGTGCGCCGCGCGCTTCGAGCTTGCTGCCCAGTGTGCGGGCGGAAGCCACCGCCATCACCGCGCCATCGACCGCAACCACGCCACCCTCAGGTGTTTGTTCAGCCAGCCAGTCCAGCGGGCTCGGCTGACCCGGTTGCAGTTTGACCAACTCGATCCCGCTGCCCTTGAGTTCCTTGGTCGCCTGTTCCCAATAACGACTGTCAGCCCAGACACCGGCGAAATCGCCAGTAACAATCAAAGTCCCGACCGAGCCATGGAAACCCGAGAGCCACTGCCGGCCTTGCCAGTAACCCGGCAGGTATTCCGACAAATGCGGGTCGGCGGACGGCACCAACAGCGCATGAATGCCTTCGCGGCGCATCAGTTCACGGGTGTGCGCCAGGCGCTGGGGAACCGATCCTTCGGTCAAAGTCTGGGTACTCATCATGTCTCCTGCCAATCACTTCATCGTTATTGTTCGTCACCGGAACAACCGGCGCGTTAAAGCCCTGTCGCCCAGAATGCCGGGGCACTGGCGCAGGCGGTCTTGATCAGTTGTGCGGCCTTGTCGATATCTTCGGCGCTGGTGAAGCGGCCGAGGCTCAAGCGAATGGTGCGCCCGGCTAGATGCGCATCATGCCCCAGAGCCAACAGCACGTGCGACGGTGTGTTGCTCGCGGAGTTGCACGCCGAGGTCGCCGAAAATGCGATCGAATGGCTGAGCGCCGCGCTGTTGAATTCGCCTTCGCTGAAGGTCAGGCTCAAGGTATGCGGAATACGCTGAGTGGCACTGCCGTTGATGCGCACGCCCGGCAGGCTCAGCAGTTGTTCGAGCAAGCGCTCGCGCAACGCGACAATGGTTTTTTTCTCGTCATCAAATGACGCAGCGGCCACGGCAAATGCGGCGCCCATCGCAGCGATCTGGTGGGTCGCCAGGGTACCCGAGCGCAAACCGCTTTCGTGCCCGCCGCCGTGAATCTGCGCTTGCACGCGTTGCTGTGCCCGTGGGCCAACGTATAGCGCGCCGATACCTTTGGGGCCGTAGAGTTTGTGCGCCGAGAACGACATCAGATCGACCGGCCACTGCGCCAGATCAATCGCGACTTTGCCGGCGCCCTGCGCCGCGTCGACATGAAACAACGCCTCGCGTGCGCGGACGATTGCACCGATGGCCGGGATATCGTTGACGGTGCCGAGTTCGTTGTTGACCAGCATCAGCGAGACCAGAAAGGTGTCGTCACGCATGGCTTCGCTGACCGCTTGCGGGGTGATCAAGCCATCGGCGTCCGGCACCAGATAGGTCACGGCAATGCCGCTGTCCTGCAACTGGCGGGCGGTATCGAGAATGGCTTTATGTTCGATCTGGCTGGTAATGATGTGGCCGCCGGGCACACCGCGCGCCTGAGCGACGCCTTTGAGGGCGAGGTTGTTGGACTCGGTGGCACCGGAGGTCCAGACGATCTGTTCGGCTTGTGCGCCGACCAGTTCGGCGACTTGCCGGCGGGCCTGCTCGACCGTTTGCCGGGCTTGCTGGCCGAACGCGTGGGAGCTGGAGGCCGGGTTGCCGAAATTACCGTGAAAACCCAGACATTCGATCATCACCTGGATGACCCGCTCGTCCACCGGGGTGGTGGCGGCGTAATCGAAATACAACGGACGTATATTCATAAAAGACTCGCAGAGCGTGTTCCGGGATCAGGAGGCTCGTGTCTGCAAACGGCACTGCGCAGCCTTGTGAGCTGCGCGTCGGTTCGAGAGCGTCATCAATACCTGATCGGATGCCGTTAAAGAAGAACAACTTCATTTAAAAGTGCGTAGGAACGCTCCTGAAGCCGAGCTTAACAGGCATCGGGCCGGCGGTTGAAGCAGTGTGTCAGCTGAAGCTTTCGAGAAGTAACGGGTACAACGAAATCACCAGCAACGCCGCCATGCCCCAGTTGAATACGCGCAGCCAGCGCGGATCTTTCAACACATTGCGCAATAGCGTGCCGCACGCCGCCCAGATGCCGACGCTCGGCAGGTTGATGATGGCGAACACCGCAGCAATCACGACGACGTTGGTGAAATAGCCCTGCATCGGCGTATAGGTGCTGATAGCACCAATGGCCATGATCCACGCCTTCGGATTGACCCATTGGAACGCCGCAGCGCCAAGGTAGCTGATCGGTTTGGCTCCGCCTGCGACGTTGTCACCGACGGGCCCCGAGTGAGCAATTTTCCACGCCAGATACAACAGGTACGCCGCGCCGACATAGCGCAGAACCGTGTAGAGGATCGGATAGGTTTGAAACACTGCGCCCAAGCCGAAGCCCACGGCCACCACCAGTACGAAGAAGCCACAGGTGATGCCAAGCATGTGCGGAATGGTGCGATTGAAACCGAAGTTGACCCCCGATGCCAACAACATGGTGTTGTTCGGCCCCGGCGTAATCGAGGTGACAAGGGCAAACAGGGCAAAGCCCAACAACAGATCAAGCGAGAGGGTCATGGTGGGTAGTCCATCAGGGTCATTCAGGTGTTGACCCTACCCCACGCGATCCGGCAAACCCACGGACAGTTGGGTAAAACTTCCAGCAGTACAGTTTGTTTTAGCTAGGACGACCGTGCAGCTGTACGGCACGTTCCGCGCTCATTTCAGCTCGCTTGTCGAATTGCGACTGGCCGAGCAATTGGGCTTTTTTCGCGTGGTATTCGTCAAACGACAAACCGCTGCGGTTCAGCGCTTCCATTGCCAATTCACGGGATTCTTCTGCGGTATAGGGCCGCAATTCCGGAGAGACATGGCTGGCACAACCGGCGAGTACGGAAACAGCGAGCATCAGGGAAACAGTCAGTAAGCGATTCATGGGGAGCGTCCTGGCGAGCAATGTGGGTCGATGGACAAAGGCTACGCCCGGCCACGCTCGCGCAGAAATCAACGCTTTCAATAGTGGCTATCAGTGAATCAGCACCGCGCCCCACATATCTCCTAATGAACTATAAATATCGATTAACGTTCTTTTACGGAATAACAATCAACCTTTATAAATCCCTCCATGCGCTCGCTACTGTTGCCTCAGCAACTGTTGCCCAGGCAACAGCCGTTCAACAAAACACGCTGAAAATCACACAGTCGAGTCTCACCAGAACGCTCAACGCCCGGTAATACGGGCCTTGCAGGAATTGGTACAGCGCTTGCTCAAGCCAGGTGACTCACTCACTGCTCGCTGAGCAACTGTTGAAAACAAGGAATTGATCATGTCGCGTCCCCTGAAAGTCGTCGCCCTGTCCGGCGGCACCTGGCGTCCATCGCGCACCCTGGTGCTGACCCAGGCCCTGCTGAGCGAATTGGCCGAACACTTGCCAATCGAAAGCCATCTGATCGAACTCGGCGACATCGCCCGCCCCCTCGGAGGTGCTCTTTCGCGTCAGGAACTGAACGCGGAAGTCGAAGCCGAGTTGCAAGCGATTGAACAGGCCGACCTGCTGATCGTCGCCGCGCCGGTTTATCGCGGTTCCTATCCGGGCCTGCTCAAGCATTTGTTCGATCTGATCGACCTCAATGCGCTGATCGATACCCCGGTGTTGCTGGCGGCCACTGGCGGCAGCGAACGCCATGCGCTGGTGCTCGATCACCAGTTGCGCCCGCTGTTGAGTTTCTTCCAGGCCGTGACGCTGCCGATCGGCGTGTACGCCACCGAAGCCGATTTCGCCAATTACCAGATCACCAGCGAATCGCTGAAGGCGCGCATCCGCTTGGCCGCCGAACGCGCCGCGCCGCTGTTCGCGACACAAATCAAACCGTTGCTGAAGATCGCTTAAGGAGCTGTTCATGGATGTTTTCTGGTTCCTGCCGACCCACGGCGACGGCCACTATCTGGGCACCACTCAAGGCGCGCGCCCGGTCACGCTCAACTACTTGAAACAAGTCGCGCAAGCCGCGGACAGCCTCGGTTACCACGGCGTGCTGATTCCCACCGGGCGCTCCTGCGAGGATTCATGGGTGATCGCCTCGGCGCTGGTGCCGTTGACTGAACGCCTGCGTTATCTGGTGGCGATTCGTCCGGGGATCATCTCGCCGACGGTCTCGGCGCGCATGGCGGCAACCCTGGATCGACTGTCCAACGGGCGCTTGCTGATCAACGTGGTGACCGGTGGCGATCCGGACGAGAACCGTGGCGACGGCAGCTTCCTCAGCCACAGCGAGCGCTACGAAGTCACCGACGAATTCCTCAAGATCTGGCGTCGGGTGCTGCAAGGCGAGGCCGTGGATTTCGACGGCAAACATCTGAAGGTGCAGAACGCCAAGGCGCTGTACCCGCCGGTGCAGAAGCCTTATCCACCGCTGTACTTCGGCGGTTCGTCCGATGCAGCGCATGACCTGGCAGCCGAGCAGGTCGACGTTTACCTGACATGGGGTGAACCGCCCGCCGCCGTCGCCGAAAAACTTGCCGATGTGCGTGAACGTGCGGCGCGCCATGGACGCAAGGTCAAGTTCGGTATTCGTTTGCATGTGATCGTCCGCGAGACGGCCGAAGAGGCGTGGAAAGCGGCGGACAAACTGATCGAGCACATCAGCGATGAAACCATTGCCGCGGCGCAGAAATCCTTCTCGCGCTTCGACTCCGAAGGCCAGCGCCGCATGGCGGCATTGCACGATGGCCGCCGCGACAACCTGGAAATCGCCCCGAACCTGTGGGCCGGCGTCGGCCTGGTGCGTGGTGGCGCCGGCACCGCGCTGGTCGGCGATCCGCAGCAAGTTGCGGCGCGGATCAAGGAGTACGCGGACCTCGGCATCGAGAGCTTCATCTTCTCTGGTTATCCGCATCTGGAAGAGGCTTACCGATTTGCCGAACTGGTGTTTCCACTTCTGCCGGAACCGTACGCGAGCCTGGCCGGACGCGGCGTGACCAACCTCACCGGGCCGTTTGGCGAAATGATTGCCAACGACGTACTTCCCGCCAAAACCACGACCTGAGCCACCGCTCACCTGGAACCTGTGGAAATTTGTGGCGAGGGAGCTTGCTCCCGCTCGGCTGCGAAGCAGACGCATGGGCTTGCTGCGCAATCCAGCGGGAGCAAGCTCCCTCGCCACAAGTTTTTCCAGGGGATTGGAATCGATTTCATGAGGAACACCGTGTGACCGCCAAACCGCAAAGTACCTTGCTGTCTCCCTTGCAGACTGCCCGTCAACTGGCCGCCGAATTTGCCCTGACCGCCGTCGAACGCGATGAGCGCGGTGGCACCCCGAAAGCCCAGCGCGATGCCCTGCGTGACAGCGGCCTGCTGGCCCTGAGCATTCCCACCCGCTACGGCGGTCTCGGCGCGAGCTGGAGTGAAACCCTGCAGATCGTGCGCGAGTTCGCCAAGGTCGACAGTTCCATCGCCCACGTCTTCGGTTTTCATCACCTGATGCTCGCCACCGTGCGCCTGTTTTCGCGCACCGAGCAATGGCAGCCGTGGTTCGAACAGACTGCCCGCCAGAACTGGTTCTGGGGCAACGCCCTGAATCCGCTGGACACCCGCACGGTGGTCAAGGACTTCGGTGGCTGGCGCGAGTTTTCCGGCAAGAAAAGCTTTTGCTCCGGCGCCACCGACTCGCAAATGCTGATCGCTTCGGCAGTGGATGAAAGTGCTGGCGGCAAATTGCTCATCGCCGCAATCCCCACGGGCCGCAGTGGCATCACGTTACATGAGGACTGGAACAACATCGGCCAGCGCCAGACCGACAGCGGCAGCGCCACCTTCGAACGGGTAAGGGTCGAAGAGTCGGAATTGCTCCTTGATCCCGGCCCGTTAAGCACGCCGTTCGCGTGCCTGCGCCCGTTGATCGCGCAACTGACGTTCACGCATATGTTTCTCGGGATTGCCGAAGGTGCTTTCGAAGAAGCGCGAAATTACACGCTGAGCGAAACCCGCCTCTGGCACAAATCCACCGCACGGGAGGTGCGTGAAGATCCTTATGTGCTCGCGCATTACGGTGAGTTCTGGGTTGCGCTGGAAGGTATTCGTCTGCTGGTCGAGCGTGCAGCAGCATTGCTTGATCAAGCGTGGGCCAAGGGGCCGAACCTCAGCGCCGAAGAACGCGGACATCTGGCCACCGCGATTGCCACCGCCAAAGTTGCCACCAGCCGTCAGGGTCTGGACATCTGTAGCCGATTGTTCGAGGTCACCGGCGCACGCTCGACCCACGCCTCGCTGCGTCTCGACCGCCACTGGCGCAACCTGCGCACACAAACCCTGCACGACCCGCTGGATTACAAGCTCCATGAACTGGGCGACTGGGCGCTGAATCAGGCGCTGCCGGTGCCGACCTTCTATTCCTGACCTGCCTGCATTTGAACTAAAAAGAAGGACGAGCCCATGCAACTGCTGACTTTACCGCCCTCACCGGCCCTGGCCACGTCGATCCGCGCCACTGCGCAGGTGTTCGAAGACCCCAAGTCCCAGGCCCTGCTCGCGCATTTGCAACAGGTCGCGCCGAGCGAAGCCAGCGTGCTGATCATCGGCGAGACCGGCACCGGCAAGGAGTTGGTCGCGCGACACATTCATAACCTGAGCAACCGCCGTCATCGGCCATTCATTGCGGTCAATTGCGGGGCGTTTTCCGAATCGCTGGTGGAAGCCGAATTGTTCGGTCACGAAAAAGGCGCGTTTACCGGTGCGCTGAGTGCCAAGGCCGGGTGGTTTGAGGAAGCGGATGGCGGCACGCTGTTTCTCGATGAGATCGGCGATTTGCCGATGGCGATTCAGGTGAAGTTGCTGCGAGTGTTGCAGGAACGCGAAGTGGTGCGGCTAGGCTCGCGCAAAAGCATTGCCATCGATGTACGGGTGCTGGCGGCGACCAACGTGCAACTGGAAAAAGCGATCAACGCCGGCAATTTCCGCGAAGACCTGTATTACCGGCTCAACGTGGTCAACCTCGAGCTGAGCCCGTTGCGCGAGCGGCCCGGCGATATCCTGCCGCTGACCCGGCATTTTATTGAGGCCTATAGTCAGCGCCTGGGCTACGGCCGGGTCAGCATCAGCCCCGGCGCGGAAAACAAGCTTCGCAGCTACAGTTGGCCGGGCAATATTCGCGAACTGGAAAACGTCATCCACCACACGCTGCTGATCTGCCGCAATGGCGTGATTGAACGCGATGATTTGCGCCTGTCGAACCTGCGCATCGAGCGCCCGGACGATCATCACGCCAACACCGACGATTCACCGGAAGCATTGCTGGAACAGGCCTTTCAAAAACTCTTCGCGCAACAGGCCGGGGCGCTGCATGAAAAGGTCGAGGACGCCTTGCTGCGCGCCGCTTATCGTTTTTGCCATTACAACCAGGTGCACACCGCAGCGTTGCTCGGTCTGAGCCGCAATGTCACCCGCACCCGGCTGATCAAGATCGGCGAACTGGCGGTGAACAAGCGGCGTATGACGGAAAATTTGCAAGGCGAGCGACTGATCCAGCTATCGATCTAACCGACCAGGGTGCAGTGCAGCGCATCGTCGTGACTGCGGGCGATGCTGCTCAGCACCTGAAACGAGTTGAAGGTGACGGTCTTCGCCTGATGGGCGCGGATCAACTGCCAGAAATCCTGCTCGCCACTTTCGAAGCTGCGAAACGCGGCCTCTCCGGCCTCGCGTGTCTGCCATTGCAGAAAGCTCAATACCCGCCGGCCATCGTCGCTGGCCTGCACGCTCGCACTGACAAAACCGTCGTAGCGTTGCGCCAGGCGTTCGGTCTGCACGGACAACGCCGAGACCAGCGCCGGTTGCTGGCGGGGCTCGATTTCGAATTCGATCAATTGGGTAAAGCTGCGGTTTTGCGCTGACGTTTGCATGAAAAGACCCCACTCATCGTAAGACGAGTCTTGCGACTCGAAGGCCTGCAGGGTAAAACCTCTAGTTAAGTCAAGGTCAAGAGCTTTTTCAGCATGATCAGCAAGGAAAATCTGCATAAGCCGCTCACTGTCGGCGAAGTCGCGGCGCGCAGCGGTGTCGCGGTCACAGCCCTGCACTTTTATGAGTCCAAGGGTTTGATCAAGAGCCAGCGCAATGCTGGCAATCAGCGGCGCTATGCGCGAGCCGTGTTGCGCCGGGTGGCGTTGATCAAAGTCGCACAACGGCTGGGGATTCCGCTGGCAGAGATTGGCGAGGCGCTGAAAACCCTCCCGGACGATCGCGCACCGACGGCGGCAGACTGGAAGATCCTCTCGGAGCAATGGCGGCGCGAACTGGATGAGCGGATCAATCAACTGACCTTGCTGCGCGACCGACTCAATGGCTGCATCGGTTGCGGGTGTCTGTCGATGGAGGCGTGTCCGCTGCGCAATCAGGGCGATGTGCTAGGCGAACAAGGACCGGGGGCACACTTTCCAACCTGAATATTCCTGATGAATATCCTTGTGTAGATACAAACTTGTGGCGAGGGGATTTATCCCCGATGGGTTGCGAAGCAGCCCCTAAGCCTCCCAGCGCAGTAATCCAGAAAGAATGAATCGGCAGATTTCAGGGCTGCTTCACAGCCCATCGGGGATAAATCCCCTCGCCACAGTTATATAACGGTTCAAAGTGAAGTGACTGCTCGTCGGGCGAAATTCCTGGCCGTGAAGACAGTTCTATAGTGATTCTTCCGCCGATGCGGTGAAGCCGTATTTCGTAAAACAAGAAACAGGGAGAACGTCATGAGCGTAAAACCCATTCCCGAGGGGTATCACAGCATTACCCCGTATCTCGGCATCGAAAAAGCCGCCGAAGCCATCGACTTTTACAAGAAAGCCTTTGGCGCCAACGAAGTCATGCGCCTGGACATGCCGGATGGCCGCGTCGGCCACGCCGAACTGCGCATCGGTGACAGCGCGATCATGCTCGGTACGCCGTGCGATCAGGGCCCGTTGAGCGGCCCGGACACAGCGGTTTCGGTCGGTTTGCATTTGTATGTGACCGATGTCGACAAATCTTTTCAACGAGCACTGGATGCCGGGGCGACGACGGTGTCCGAGGTCAAGGATCAGTTCTACGGTGATCGCAGCGGGACATTGAAGGACCCGTTCGGGCACCTGTGGTTTCTCGCCTCACGCAAGGAAGATCTGACGCAAGAGCAAATCAGGCAGCGGGCGATAGAGATGTTTCAGCAGGGTTGAGATTTGCGGCGTGATCACTGGTCCCTTCGCGAGCAGGCTCGCTCCCACATTTGCAATGCATTCCAATGTGGGAGCGAGCCTGCTCGCGAAGGGCCAGTACCGGCACCAAAGAAACCCATAAACACACTTCATGAACCGCCACACCACACTTAACCCCTTGCCCCGAACGCCGGACAATTTCAGGATGCATTCCACAAGCACCCTGAAAAAGGATCAGCCCGATGTTTGCCGGATTTCTCAAAGACCAGCGCCACGTCAACGGCGTCGACATTGCCTACCGTCTCGGCGGTAGCGGGCCGGGCCTGTTGCTGCTGCACGGCCATCCGCAGACTCATGTGATCTGGCACAAAATCGCCGAGCAACTGGCCGAACATTTCACCGTGGTCGCCGCCGACCTGCGTGGTTACGGCGACAGCAGTCGACCTGCTGCCGATGCGCTGCATCTCAATTATTCAAAACGCGAAATGGCCCGCGACAACGTCGAACTGATGAAGGTGTTGGGTTTCGAGCAATTCTCGATCCTCGCGCACGACCGTGGCGCGCGGGTCGCCCACCGTCTGGCCCTCGACCACCCCGCCGCCGTGCAACGCATGATGCTGCTGGACATTGCCCCGACCCTGGCGATGTACGCACAAACCAACGAAGCCTTCGCCCGCGCCTACTGGCACTGGTTCTTCCTGATCCGCCCGGCGCCACTGCCGGAAATCTTGATCGAGGCTGATCCTGAAGCCTACTTGCGCAGCGTGATGGGCAGTCGCAGCGCCGGGCTCAAGCCGTTCACCGAGCAGGCATTCGGCGAATACCTGCGTTGCCTGCAACAACCGGGCAGCGCTCGGGGGATCTGCGAAGACTACCGCGCCAGCGCCAGCATCGATCTGGAGCATGATCGCGCCGACATTGTGGCGGGGCAGCAGTTGAATCTGCCACTGCGGGTGCTATGGGGTGCTGAAGGCACCGTCGGACGCTGCTTCGATCCGCTCAAGGAATGGCAACAGGTGGCCACAAATGTCACTGGCCAAGCTTTGCCTGGCGGCCACTACCTCGCCGAAGAAGTGCCCGAGTTGTTGCTCAGCGAAGCTCTGAAATTTCTGCGCTGAGCCGAGCAATCCGACACCGATGCTATGCTGGCGGCCTCTGCCGCCAGTGCTCGTTTTGACATGACTCAGAAGAAAGACGCCGTGCCCCTGCCTGAAGACCTGCGCGTGCTGCTCACCGTGATCCGCAAGAACGGTTTCGCTGCCGCCGCCGATGAGTTGGGGCTGTCCCCGGCCTACGTCAGCAAGCGCATCCAGATTCTTGAAAGCACCCTCGGCACGCGCCTGTTGCACCGCACCAGTCGCCGCGTCTCACTGACCGAAGACGGCGAGCGCGTGCAGCGCTGGGCGTTGCGTATTCTCGATGATTTCCAGCAACTGCACGACGAACTTGCCGACGCCCACGACAGCCCGCGCGGGCGCCTGCACATCTGCAGCAGTTTCGGTTTTGGCCGCAACCACGTGGCGCCTGCCATTTCATTGCTCGCCGAACGTTACCCGGCATTGGAGATTCGCCTGGACCTGTTTGACCGGGTGGTGGACATCATCAATGAAGGGTTCGATCTGGAGATCCGTGTCGGCGACGATATTCCCGGTCAGCACATCGGTCGGCGCCTGGTCAGCAACCGGCGAGTGCTGTGCGCCGCACCGAGTTATCTGCAACGACGCGGCACGCCGCAGACGCTCGAAGAGTTGCAGCAACACGATTGCCTGGTGATCAAGGAACGTGACAACGCGTTCGGCATCTGGGATCTGGATCACGACGGCACGCAGGAAAGCGTGCGGGTCAGCGGGCCGTTATCCTCGAACAACGGCGAGATTGTCCTGCAATGGGCGCTGGATGGTCGGGGAATGCTGCTGCGCTCGTTGTGGGATGTGCAGCCGCTGCTGGCTGACGGGCGCCTGGTTCAAGTGCTCAAGGATTACAGTCAGAGTGCCAACGTCTGGGCGGTGTACCCGACGCGACTGGCGCATTCGGGGAAATTGAGGGCGTGCGTGGAGTTTTTGCAGGAGCATTTCCGGGATCTGTCCCTGTAACCCAAACGCCACAAAATCCTGTGGGAGCTGGCTTGCCAGCGATGGCGTCGGTTCAGTCAATGCAAATGCTGGATGTACCGGCCTCATCGCTGGCAAGCCAGCTCCCACAGGTCATGTGTTCAATTCAGCCAGGGATTGGCGGCCAGATGCTCACGCTCGAAGGCTTTGATTTGCTCGCGGCGTTGCAAGGTGCTGCCGATGGCATCCAGGCCCAGCAACAACGCAGTCTTGCGCAGCGTATCAATCTGGAAATCGATCACCGCGCCATCGGCCAGACTGATTTGCTGTACCTCCAGGTCGATACTGATCCGCGCAGTGTCCGGCTGATTGATCTGGTGCGCGATCTGCTGGACCTGCGCCTCTTCCAGGGAAATCAGCAACACCCCGTTGCGTTGGCAGTTGTCATAAAAAATCCCGGCAAAACTGCTGCCGATCAACGCGCGAATACCCATCTGCTGCAAGCCCCACACCGCATGTTCACGGCTGGAGCCGCAGCCGAAATTCGGCCCGACCAGCAGAAAACTCGCGCCCTGCCACGCCGACTGGTTCAACACGAACGCAGGATTGGGCCTGCCATCCGCGAGAAAACGCAAATCGAAAAACACGCCACGATCCAGCCCCTGGCGATCGATGCCTTTGAGAAACTGCTTGGGCATGATCACGTCAGTGTCGACGTTGGCCGCCAGCAGCGCTGCGGCCTGGCCGCTGACCTGAGTGAAGGGTTGCAGGCTCATGGGCGTTCTCCAAAGTGACGGATGTCGGTGAGTCGACCGCTGATCGCAGCGGCAGCGACCATTGCCGGGCTCATCAGATGCGTGCGCGCACCGGCGCCCTGACGGCCCTCGAAATTGCGGTTGGTGCTGGAGGCACAGCGGTCGCCGGGAGCCAGAACATCGTCGTTCATCGCCAGGCACATCGAGCAGCCGGACTGGCGCCATTCGAAACCGGCGTCGATAAAGATTTGCGCCAACCCTTCGGCTTCAGCCTGGGCGCGGACTTCGCTGGAGCCCGGCACGATCATCGCCCGCACATGGGCCGCCACCTGCCGCCCGCGCACGACGCTGGCGGCGTCACGCAAATCTTCGATCCGGGCGTTGGTGCATGAACCGATAAAAGCATGGCTGATGACGATATCGCCAAGTGCCATTCCCGCCTCAAGGCCCATGTACTTAAGCGCACGACGCATGTCCTGACGCAGGATCGGGTCGTTGATGTCCTGTGGGTCCGGCACTCGCGCGCCGATGGCTGCGGCCTGATCCGGGCTGGTGCCCCAGGTGACCATTGGTTCCAGCTGGCTCGCATCGAGGTGAATTTCTCGCTCAAACCGCGCCCCCGGATCACTGCGCAACTGACGCCACGCTGCCAGTCCGCGCTCCCACAGATCACCTTCAGGCGCACGCGGTTTTCCTTTGAGATAGGCGAATACCTTGTCGTCCGGCGCCATGAACGCACCGCGTGCACCGGCCTCGACCGCCATGTTGCAGATAGTCATGCGCGCTTCGACGCTCAGGGCATCAATGGTCGAACCGCAGAGTTCGATGGCGTAGCCGGTGGCCCCGGACGCACCGATCCGGGCGATCAGCGCCATGATCACGTCCTTGGAGGTCAGGCCCGGCGCCAGTTCGCCATCGACTGTCACGCGCAGGCTCTTCAAGCGTTTGTAGACCAGCGTCTGCGAGGCCAGCAGGTGCTCGATTTCCGAGGTGCCGATACCGAAACCGAAAGCGCCGAGCGCGCCATAGGTGGTGGTGTGGCTGTCGCCGGCGGCGATCACCATGCCCGGCAGAATAAAACCCTGCTCCGGGGCGATCACATGTTCGATGCCCTGGCGCTTGTCGAGGATGTCGAGCAACTCGATGCCAAAATCCCGACAGTTTTCCGCCAGATACGAGACTTGCCGCGCGCCACCGGCATCAGGCATTGCCGCGACACGCTGCGGTGCGGTCGGGTTGACATGGTCGACCACCGCCAGCGCCGTCCCCGGGCGCCAGACATCACGCCCGGCTTCGCGCAAACCGCTGAAGGCCTGCGGACTGGTGTACTCGTTGATTACCTGACGATCTATGTACAACAGGACGTGGCCCTGATCGTCGAGGCGACACACCGTGTGCGAATCGATGTGTTTGTCGTAAAGGGTTCTGGGGCTCATCAGGGCGCTCACTCAGGCAATCCGGGTGAGTTCCATCATAGGCAGCAGGGAGCAGCCATCAATCGGCAGACAGTGATGGCGTCGTCCATGAATCGTGTTTGATCTGTAGGAGCTGCGGCACGCTGCGATCTTTTGATCCTGAATTTCAAGATCAAAAGATCGCAGCCTCGTTTCACTCGACAGCTCCTACAGGGGGCATGGGGATTGGGCGAAGTGCGAAACATTTACTTTCATATCGTTTTTCGGGATTTGCCTCGCTTGTTCGTCCTATAGAGATGCAGGCCGTTCGCGTAGGCAAAAGCCACGAGCGCCTTTCGGGGGTTCCCGTGCTGCGAAGCCCGCAGTCACGCTCCCTTCCACCGAAAACAAGACGCGTAATCATGTCGAAGAAATCCCGTTCCAAACTATGGTTCCTGGTGCATAGCTGGCTGGCGTTACCGATCTGGTTTTTTGTCCTGATCGTCTGCGTGACCGGGACGCTGGCGGTGGTCAGTCAGGAAATCGTCTGGCTGGCCAACCCGCAAATGCGCGCCAGCCAGCCGGCGGATGATGCCCCGCTGCTCAGCTACGATCAGATTCTGGCCGAGATCAAGAAAGCCGAGCCGCAGACGATCGTCGAAAGCATCAGCCGACCGGACGAATCGCACTTTGCCCTGGATGTCAGCATCAGCTATCCGGACGGACGCTCGCAGACCGTTTACGTCAACCCGTATACCGGCGTGATTCAAGGCCCCGCTCCCGACTTCAACTTCCAGGCATTCACGCGGGCCCTGCACGGTTGGTGGCTCGTACCCTTCACCAACGGTTACAGCTGGGGCTGGTATCTGGTGTCGTTCCTCGGCTTGCCGATGCTTGCCTCGCTGGTCACCGGTCTGGTGGTGTACAAGCGTTTCTGGAAAGGTTTCCTGCGCCCGACCCTGCGCATTCGCCACGGTGCGCGGATCTTCTGGGGTGACTTCCATCGCCTCAGCGGAATCTGGTCGATCTGGTTCATCGCGGTCATTTCCGTGACCGGCACCTGGTTCATGATTCAGGCGCTGCTCTCGGACAACCATATTTCCTGGTCCAGCGAACCGATCATCCCGGCACTGTCGCGCGAAAGCGTACCGATCTCGGCTGACGCCACGCCACCGGCAAAAATCAGCCTCGACCGTGCCATCGAAATCACCGAGCAGCAGATTCCCGGCCTCGAAGTCAGTTTCGTCAGCCTGCCAGGCAATGCCTACAGTCACTTGAGCCTGGGTGGCCGCGGCTGGTATCCGCTGATGTTCCAGACTGCAACGCTCAACCCTTACAACGGTGAACTCGCCGCCACGCGCTTGCTGTCCGATCGTACTTCGCTGGAGTTCGTCACCGAGTCGATGCGTCCCTTGCACACCGGGGACTTCGGTGGCCTGTGGATCAAACTGATCTGGTTCTTCTTCGGTTTGCTGCTGAGCATGATGGTCCTCAGCGGCCTGTTGATCTGGACCA
Source organism: Pseudomonas sp. NPDC087598 (assembly GCF_044743525.1). Classification (NCBI taxonomy): domain Bacteria; kingdom Pseudomonadati; phylum Pseudomonadota; class Gammaproteobacteria; order Pseudomonadales; family Pseudomonadaceae; genus Pseudomonas; species Pseudomonas sp. NPDC087598. Next base: position 19,785 of record NZ_JBIUWQ010000013.1, read on the forward strand.
AACGTACCGCACTGGCGACCGCCAATGCGCTCAAGCGTGAAAACAAAAAACAGCGAGTCAAGGCACAACCGGCCATGCACCGTGAACTGTCGGAGGTCGACCTGTGAGCAAAACCATGACTGCCTCTCAACCGTCACGGCTGCGCCAGTTCTGGCACAAATGGCGCTTCCACATCAATGTCCTGCTGCTCCTGATCCCGCTGGGCTTCATGCCCAAGTACTTTGCCGATGTCGCCCTGTTTCGCGGTGACAGTGGCCTGGGCGAACGCGAGATCGGTGACATTCAGGTCGGCCCGTGGAGCCTGCGCCTGGCTGAACTGCGCAACGAAGCACCGCTCAACGGCCCCGCCGGCTATATGAAAGATTTCAGTGCGGCCCTGTGCAACGACTGTGTCGAACAGGTCAAGGCGACTTACCTGCGCATCGGCAAACCGCGCAGCCTGCGCGCCGCCGGCGTGATCTTCTTCGGTACGCCGTACCGCATGGGCACTCAGTTGCTGGTGCCGGAAAAGACCAAAACCGACGCCGAACTGTGGATCACCATGGAAGGCTGGGACGGCAGCATGCATCAGGCCTCGATCCCTCTGAGACAGGCCTCCCCCGCCACCATCGCCTGGCTGAACAAACAAGGAGCCAAACCATGAGCCACGCCAAACATCCTTCCCGTCTGCGACTGAGCGCCGTGCTGCTGGTGCTGTGCGCCGGTTTCAGTACCGGCGCGCTGGCGCATAACCCGATGTGCGAATGCAAAGCCGTCGATGACGAACAGATCAAATGCACCGGTGGTTTTTCTGACGGCAGTGGCGCACCCGGGGTGACCCTCGACGTGATCGGCTATGACGAAACCATTCTGGTGCCGGGCAAGCTCGGCAGTGATTCGACCCTGACGTTCAAGAAGCCCGGCGCCGAATTTTATGTGCTGTTCGACGCGGGTCCCGGCCATGTCGTCGAAATCGACCAAGCGGATATCGAAGCCCCATGAGCACGCCCACCACACAAATCGTGCGCCCGGCCGGCGCCGGTCATGAAACCCTCAACGTCCTGCTGCTGTGCCTGCTGATCCTCGCGTTGGCCGGTTCCGTGGTGGCGTGGCGCGGGGTGTCCCATGAGCCGGAGCCGGTCGCCGGCAATCAACTCGATGCCCGTCGCGACCTCAGTGCCGCCGAACAAGGTATTTACGCCGATCTGCGGGTGACGCTGGACGAAATCCGCTTGCTGCGCGAAGAGCAGAAAACCCTGCCGACGCCACAGACTCTTGCCGACGAAGGCTTTGCGCCGTTTGCGCAGGACGCGAGCTCCGTAAGCCGTGGCGGTCATGCCTGGCAAATGCTGGCAGACACCGCTTACTTCGGTCACAGCCAGACGCCTGCCAGTGCCGGCTCGTTTCTGATGCGCGTCGGCAGCGACGACAAGGCTGCGCCGGATATCTGGCTCAACCGTGACGCCGCTCTCACGGCGCCTCAGGATCTGACCGACGCCGCACTGTCTGCCGCTGGCTGGAAACAGATCGTCACGCAATACGATGCCGGGGTTACCCGCGAACATCGCCACTGATTCCTCGCCCTCCACCGAGAGAAGACCGTTTGCCCATGTCCATTTCATCGCCTCGTCGTCCTTTATTGCGTCTGTTCCTGGTTGGCCTTTGCGCCTGTCTGCTGAGCCCGTTGGCCAGTGCCGATGAGGCCAAACGCCTGCGCATCGGCATTACCCTGCATCCTTATTACAGCTATGTGGCGAACATCGTCGGCGACAAGGCCGATGTCGTCCCGTTGATCCCGGCCGGTTTCAATCCGCACGCCTACGAGCCTCGCGCCGAAGACATCAAGCGCATCAGCGGTCTCGACGTGATCGTGCTCAACGGCGTTGGCCATGACGATTTCGCCGACCGCATGATCGCCGCCAGCGAAACACCGAACATCAAAACCATCGAGGCCAACGAAAACGTGCCGCTGCTGGCCGCCACCGGAGTTGCCGCACGTGGCGCCGGCAAAGTGGTCAACCCGCATACGTTCCTGTCGATCAGCGCCTCCATCGCACAGGTCAACAACATCGCCCGGGAGTTGGGCAAACTCGACCCGGAAAACGCCAAGACCTACACCCAGAACGCCCGCGCCTACGGCAAACGTCTGCGACAGATGCGTGCCGATGCGCTGGCCAAACTGACCCAGGCACCGAACGCCGAACTGCGTGTCGCCACCGTCCACGCGGCTTACGACTATCTGCTGCGCGAATTCGGCCTGGAGGTGACGGCCGTGGTCGAACCCGCACACGGTATCGAGCCGAGCCCCAGCCAGTTGAAGAAAACCATCGACCAACTGCGCGAACTGGACGTGAAGGTGATTTTCTCGGAAATGGATTTCCCGTCCACTTACGTCGAAACCATTCAGCGTGAGTCGGGAGTGAAGCTGTACCCGCTGTCGCACATTTCCTACGGCGAATACACCGCCGACAAATACGAAAAGGAAATGACCGGCAACCTCAACACCGTGGTGCGGGCGATTCAGGAGTCGGGCGCATGACTGCAAAAGAAACACTTTCCGACACCGCCAAATCCCCTGTGGGAGCGAGCCTGCTCGCGATGGCGCCCGATCAGCCAACATCTTTATTGAATGAAACTCCGTCTTCGCGAGCAGGCTCACTCCCACAGGTATCCGGGCCGACGCTGGATTTTGCGGACATTTGTCTGACGTTGGGTCGCACCACGATTCTGGACAAGGTCACCTTCCAGGTTCAGCCCGGCAGTGTGCATGCGCTGGTCGGTCCCAACGGTGGCGGCAAGAGTTCGCTGATCAAGACCTTGCTCGGGCAGATGCCGCATCAGGGCCAGCTCAGCCTGCAATGGCCCGGCGAGCCCGGCACCATCGGCTACGTGCCGCAGGCGCTGGAGTTTGATCGCGGCTTGCCGATGACCGTCGACGATTTCATGGCCGCGATGTGCCAGCGTCGCCCGGCGTTTCTCGGCTTGAGCAAGCACTACGCCGGCGCCATCGGCGAGGCGCTGGAACGGGTCGGCATGCAGGACAAACGCAAACGGCGCATGGGCGCACTGTCCGGCGGCGAACGGCAACGCGTGCTGCTCGCCCAAGGCCTGATCCCTGCCCCGCAATTGCTGGTTCTGGATGAGCCGATGTCGGCCCTCGATGAGGCCGGGATCCAGGTGTTCGAACGCCTGCTCGGCGACTGGCGCGCGGCGGGCATCACCGTGCTGTGGATCGAACATGATCTGGAGGCGGTCGGGCGTCTGGCCAATCGCGTCACCGGCCTCAACCGCCGCGTGCTGTTCGATGCCACACCGCAACAGGCGCTGACCCCGGAACGTCTGCTGAGCCTGTTTTCCACCCATCCACGGAGCGCTATCTGATGAGTTATGAAGCTTTTCGCTTGATGGTTCAGGGCTGGGCGTCCTCCGGTTACCTGCCGGAAGCGCTGGCCTATGGTTTTGTGGTCAACGCGCTGCTCGCCGGTCTGTTGATCGGCCCGGTGCTTGGAGGCCTCGGCACACTGGTGGTGGTAAAACGCTTTGCGTTTTTCTCCGAAGCGGTCGGCCACGCGGCGCTGACCGGGGTGGCCATCGGCATTCTGCTCGGCGAACCCTACACCGGGCCGTATGGCAGCCTGTTCGGCTACTGCCTGCTGTTCGGCATCCTGCTCAATTACCTGCGCAACCGCACCGGCCTGGCGCCGGACACCTTGATCGGCGTGTTCCTGTCGGTATCGCTGGCGCTGGGCGCGAGTCTGCTGCTGATTCTCGCGGGCAAGATCAACGTGCACATTCTGGAAAACGTACTGTTCGGTTCGGTCCTGACCGTCAATGGCAATGATCTGGCGGTACTGGCAATCGTCGGCTCACTGGTCATGGCTTTGGCCCTGCCGCTGTACAACCGCATCATGCTGGCCAGTTTCAACCCGCAGTTGGCGGCCGTGCGCGGCGTGGCGGTGAAGACCCTGGATTACCTGTTCGTGATTCTGGTCACGCTGATCACCGTGGCGGCGGTGAAAGTCATCGGCGCGATTCTGGTCGGCGCCCTGCTGGTGATTCCGGCAGCGGCGGCACGCTTGCTCAGCCAGTCGCTCAAGGGCTTTTTCTGGTGTTCGGTGCTGATCGCCACCGTCAGCACGTTGTGCGGGATTCTCGCCCCCATCGTATTCGATCTGCCGATCCCGTCCGGCGCCGCGATCATTCTGGTCGCCGGCATTGCTTTCGCCCTCGCCGCCATCGCGCGCGGGGTTGTCCCGAGTCTGAAAGGGAATCTTGGATAAATGACTTTTTCATTGCGCAACCTGACCCTGGCCATGGCCCTGTGCGGCGTGGTCTGCACACCGTTGATGGCCGCCGAAAGCAGCAAGCCCTTGCGGGTTCTGGCCTCGCTACCGATCACCTACGGCCTGGGCGAAGTGCTGCTCAAGGGTACTGACGTCAATCTGGAACGCGCCGCGCCGGCAAATTTGCCGGGCAGTCGACAGACCGCCTACTTCACCGGTCGCGGCGCCCCGGCGCTGAACAAACTGGCCACGGGTGCCGACGCGGTGATCGGCGTGCGCTCACTGTGGGCTGATGATCCGCTGTATCCGATCGCCCGGCGCAGCAACATCCGTATCGTTGAGGTCGATGCCGCACGCCCGGTCGACGGTGCCCTGCCCGGCATCGCTGTACAACCAGGCTCGAAGGTCGATGGTTTGAACAGTCAGCCGTGGCTGGCGAGCAACAATATGGGGCGCATGGCCGACGTGATGGCGGCGGATCTGGTGCGTCTGGCACCGGCTGCCAAACCGCAGATCGAAGCGAATCTGGCAGCGTTGAAACAGCGCCTGCTGAAACTCAGCGCTGACAGTGAGGCGCGTCTGGCCAGTGCCGACAACCTGAGCGTGATGAGTCTGAGCGATCACTTCGGTTATCTGATCGGCAGCCTGAACCTGGAACTGACCGGGCAGGATCCACGTCCTGATAGCGAGTGGACGCCGGAGGATCTTAAGCAATTGACGGCGACGCTCAAGGACAATGATGTGGCGGTGGTGTTGCATCACCGGCAGCCTTCGGACGCGGTCAAAGCGGCGATTGCCGAGTCCGGCAGTCATCTGGTGGTGCTGAGTACCGATGCGGCGGATCCGGTGGCCGAGCTGGAAGGGAATGTGGATCTGCTGCTCAAGGGTTTGAGCGGCGCATAACTTCAGTTGCACCTAGTTATCGTTCATCGCTGGCAAGCCAGCTCCCACAGGGGTTTGCGGTGTTCCACAGATGCCGTTCCCGCCTCAAATCATTGTGGGAGCTGGCTTGCCAGCGATAGGGCCCTATAAGGCAGCACAAATTCCAGCCATGAAAAAACCCGCTGACTGTCACCAGTCCAGCGGGTTTCTTTTTGCCGGTCAGCTTATTGAGCGGCGGCCTGCCCTTCCATCTTCTGACGCAGGCTCAGCGGGCGCATGTCGGTCCAGACTTCTTCGATGTAGGCCAGGCATTCCTTTTTCAGGCCGCTCTTGCCCACGGTTCGCCAGCCCTCCGGCACGGCTTTGTAGTCGGGCCAGATCGAGTACTGCTCTTCGTGGTTGACCACGACCTGAAAGAGGATGTCCTCGCGGTCGAATACTGACGTCATGCTGGTTCTCCATCGTTGTAAGGGTGGGCTGCACGTCGGGTACAGCCGGGTATGTAGAAAGAACGTTCGGCGCGGCGAAAAATTTACACAGCGGCGGTGGCGGCAGCCAATGCACGGCCGAAAATCTCGGCGACGCGGTCGATTTCGGCTGCGGTGATCACCAGCGGAGGCAGGAATCGCACCACGGCACCATGACGACCGCCCAGCTCCAGAATCAGGCCGCGCTTGAGGCATTCGCGCTGCACCAGTGGCGCCAGACGCGCAAACGCGGGTGGATGGCCGAGCGCATCCGGCGTGCCCGCTGGATCGACCAGCTCTACGCCGAGCATCAAGCCTCGGCCGCGAATATCCCCCAGTTGCGGGAAGTCGCGCTGCAGGATGTGCAGGTGTTCGCTCAGGCGCTCGCCCATGGCAGCGGCGTGCTCGCAGACCTTGTGTTCGAGCAGATAACGCATCACGGCGGAACCTGCGGCCATCGCCATCTGGTTACCACGGAACGTGCCGGCGTGGGCACCCGGTTGCCAGGTGTCGAGCCAGTCGCGATAAACCACCACCGCCAGCGGAAGACTGCCACCAATGGCTTTGGACAGCACCACCACGTCCGGAACAATACCGGCGTGCTCAAAGGCGAACATCTTGCCGGTGCGGGCAAAACCACTCTGGATCTCATCGACAATCAAGGCTACGCCAGCCTTTTCAGTGATGCGGCGCAAGCCGCGCAGCCATTCGATGTCGGCCGGAATCACCCCGCCCTCGCCCTGCACCGCCTCGACGATCACCGCCGCCGGCAATTGCACGCCGGCCTCCGGATCGTTGAGCAGGTTGTCCAGATAGCTCAGGTTAGCCTTCACACCCGCCTCGCCGCCGAGTCCGAACGGGCAACGGTAGTCATACGGGAACGGCATGAATTGCACGCCGCTGCTGAGCAAGGCACCCAGCGGTTTTTTCGGTCCCAGACTGCCCATCAGGCTCAAAGCCCCTTGGCTCATGCCGTGATAACCGCCGGAGAACGACAGCACGGTGCTGCGCCCGGTGGCGGTGCGCACCAGTTTCAGTGCGGCTTCCACGGCATCGGTGCCGGTCGGGCCGCAGAACTGGATTTTCGCCTGCGACGCCAGTGCCGGCGGCAGCAAACCGAACAGATCCTGGACAAACTGATCCTTGACCGGCGTGGTCAGGTCCAGTGTGTGCAGTGGCAGTTCATCGGCCAACACCTGCTGGATCGCCTCGATCACCACCGGATGGTTATGTCCGAGTGCCAGCGTGCCAGCGCCGGCCAGGCAGTCGATGAAGATGCGCCCTTCGACGTCTTCGACATACAGGCCCTTGGCGCGTTTGAGTGCCAGCGGGATGCGGCGCGGATAGCTGCGGGCATTGGATTCCTGCCGGGCCTGACGGGCCAGCAGTGGCGACTCATTGAACTGATACAACGTTTCCGCTGGCGCCGAGCTGACCCGGGCCGACGACTCTTCGATAAGGCTGGTGGCGACTGACATCTCTCGACCCCTCAATTCGCTATGGATAGTGACCAAAACAGCACACCGGACAGGTGCGCATTCCGGTCGCGGGGCGCACTTGCAGGTTTTCCTGTTCTGGAAACGCTTAAGCGAGGTGAGGATTTAGCCCCTTGATCGACGGATCATCCGGACATTGCCAGCGGCTTGGACATGGGCAGGATCTGCAAGCCTTTGTGCAAGAGGCGTGGGGCAGCTTCGCGGTAGCCGAGATGGCGATAAAACGCTTCGCCGGTGCGCGTGCTGTTGAGGTGCGCATGGAGCACGCCACGCACCTGCAGCCAGCCTTGCAGATCGTTCATCAGCGCCCGCCCTGCACCCCGGCGAAAGGATTCCGGTTGAACGTGGCAAAGCACAATGTCGCCACTGGCCTGGGCCATGCCGACGCCGACCGGTTTGTCCGCCAGCAAGGCGAGACTCAGGTAGAAGCGCGGATCGGCAAGCCGGGCACTGATGAAATCGGCGGATTGCTGACCGATCCAGTCGCTGACAAGGTGGGGCTCATTGCGGTGATCGAGTGCACAACCGAAGCGTATCGAGCGTTCGATGATACGGCTGATGATACCGACGTCAGCCAGAATGGCTGGACGCATGCAGATGGGTGCTTCCATGGCGCTGTCCCCTCAATCCATTGAGTCAAAGCTGCGTCGACCTTAACGGCACCGCCACGGAATGACTAATGGAGAGAGGTTACATTTGATGTGCGCCCCCCCTGTAGGAGTGAGCCTGCTCGCGATAGCGTCGGTTCATTCCACACTCATGGGACTGAACGATTGCTATCGCGAGCAGGCTCACTCCTACAAGGGATAGTGGCGAATTCAGATCGCTTGCAACGGCATGGTCAACTCGACCCGCAGACCATCCGGGCGGCTGTCGAAATGCAGGGCGCAGTCGCAACGCTGAACGATCGCCTGGACAATCGCCAGGCCGAGGCCGCAGCCGGTGCTTTGGCCGTTGCGCCAGAAGCGCTGGGTCAGATGCTGCAGATCATCCTGCGCAATACCCGGGCCATGGTCACGCACGACGTAACGCACACGGTTGCCGATGGTTTCCAGACGCAACTCCACCGCACAGTCCTCAGGGGTATGACGCAGAGCGTTATCGAGCAGATTGCGCAGCGCAGCAATCGACAGCACCGCGGGCATGTGCAACGGCGCAGTGGAAAGCTCGGACGGCAGTTGCAATTTGATCCGCAGACGCTCGCCGCCTGTGGCGTCCGCAATTGCCAGCCTGGCCACTTGCTCGGCGCTGCATTGCGAACCATCGTCGAACGACAGGCTGCCCTCCACCCGTGCCAGCAACAGCAGTTGCTCAAGCGTGCGATGCAAACGGTCGGCGCCCTCCTCGGCCCGCGCCAGCGACTGATCGCGGGCAGTGCCGTCGGTCATGCGCGCCACTTGCAGGTGCGTCTTGATCGCCGTCAGCGGGCTGCGCAGTTCGTGAGCGGCGTCACCGGTCAGTCGACGCTCACGCTCAAGCGTCTTGCCAATGCGTTGGAACAGTTGATTCTGGGTGTCGAGCAACGGCTTCAATTCGCTGGGAAACGACTGCAATTGCAAAGGCTCAAGCGAGTCGGCATTACGCCGCATCAAGGCTTCGCGCAAACGGTTGAGCGGTGCCAGACCCTGGCCGATGCCCAGCCACAGCAGGCACAGACAGCCGAGCAGCGCCACACCCACCGGCACCGAAGCCGCCAGCAGGATCGACATGTTCAGGGCTTCGCGTTCGATTTGCCGATCCGCTGTGGTAATCCGCACATCGCCCCGAGCCAGGGTAAAACTGCGCCATGGTCCTCCGTCGATGATCTGGTCGTGGAAGCCCATTTTCTCGGCCTCCAGCGCTTGTTCGGGATGGTTGTGACTGCGGGCAAGAATTTCCCCGCGCAGCGAACTGACCTGACACGCCATGCCGCCGGGAATGTTCAGTTGCTCGGCACTGAAATGAGTGCCCTCGCCCTTGCTCGGCAACGCCGGCAATTGTTCCAGCAACCCGGCAACCATGCGCGCCGATGCCACCAGACGCTGGTCGAGGGAAAACATCATCTGGTTGCGCAGATCACTGAGCATCCAGGCTGCCGCCAGCGCCCAGATCAGCGCGAACGCAGCGCCGAGGGTCAGGCTCAGGCGCAGTCGCAGGCTCATCACTTGCCTTGATCTCCACCATCGGCCGGGCCCAGGCGATAACCCAGACCGCGTACGGTTTCGACGATGCCTTTACCGAGTTTGCTGCGCAGGTGATGGATATGCACATTCAGCGCGTTGCTTTCCAACTCGTCGTTGAAACCGTAGACGCTATCCTTCAACTGCTCGGTCGACAGCACCCGGCCGCGATTGTGCAACAACGCCTGTAACAGTGATTGTTCGCGTCGCGACAAATCCACGGGTTGTCCGGCCAGGGTGGTTTCGCGGCTGCTCGGATTGTAGGTCAGCGCGCCGTGTTCGATCAGGTTGACACTACGTCCGGCCACTCGCCGCAACAAGGTTTGCAGACGTGCGAACAGTTCACGCAGATCGAACGGTTTAAGCAGGTAATCATCCGCGCCGGCCTGCAAGCCATCGACCCGATCGGTGACCGAATCGCGCGCTGTCAGAATCAGCACCGGAATTTCCAGACCGCTCTGGCGCAGTTGCTGCAGTAATTTGAGGCCATCTTCGTCGGGCAGGCCGAGATCCAGCACCATGACATCAAACTCGGCCACCTTGAGCATCGCCCGCGCCTTGGACGCGGTATTGACGTGTTCGACGGTCAGCCCCTGGGCCGTGAGACCGGCAACGATGCCGCTGGCGATCAGCTCATCGTCTTCGCAAACCAGTACGTGCATGGTGAGTCCCGTAGAAAAACGCAGATTAGGCCGTTGGCCGATTAAGCTGACATTATGGCCCCCAACGCCACTGCGACAAGGGCGTGGCGGTTAATCATCGGTTAATCGCCACCGCCCATTGTGCTCCTCACTTGCACAGGGACAAGGCTCCTCCATGCGTCATTTTTTTCTTTTGTTTGCACTGCTGATCTCGGGCCTGGCCAAGGCGGGAAATAATCCTTTCGAGACAAAACCGGAATTCTTGCCGGTCGACAAGGCGTTCGTCCTCACCTCCGAACGTCTGGAATCGGGTGAGAACCAGCTGTTCTGGCAGATTGCCGATGGCTATTACCTGTATCAGAAACGCCTGAAATTCGACGGTCTGGCCGCTGATCAGCAGCCAGTCTTGCCCGAAGGCGAATCCCACAGCGACGAGTTTTTCGGTGAACAACCGGTCTATCGCCAAGGCCTGGAAGTGAAGATCCCGGCGGCGGCCACCGGTCAGATCAAAGTCAGTTATCAAGGCTGTGCCGATGCTGGCCTGTGTTATCCGCCACAAACCCGGGTGATTGACCTGGGCGGCAAAGCGGCCCCGGCGGCTGGTGCCGAAGCTCCGGATCAAGCCCTCGCCAGCAGCCTGCAACAACGGGCGCTGGGCTGGAGCCTGCTGGTGTTTTTCGGCCTCGGCCTGCTGTTGGCGTTCACTCCCTGTACGTTGCCGATGCTGCCGATTCTTGCCGGGATGATTGTCGGCAGTGGCGCGACGCCGCGCCGGGGTTTCGCCTTGGCTGGCAGTTATGTGGTGTGCATGGCGCTGGTCTACGCGGCGATGGGCGTGATCGCCGCGCTGCTCGGGGCGAACTTGCAGGCGTGGTTGCAAAATCCGTGGCTGCTGGGCGCCTTCGCGGCCGTATTCGTGGTGCTGGCGCTGCCGATGTTCGGCTTCTTTGAATTGCAATTGCCGGTGGCGCTGCGTGATCGGCTGGAGCACGCCTCGCGCAGTCGTAGCGGCGGCAGCCTGATTGGCGCCGGTGTGCTCGGCGCGCTGTCGGGCCTGTTGGTCGGGCCATGCATGACGGCGCCGCTGGCCGGTGCGTTGCTGTACATCGCGCAAAGCGGCAATGCGCTGCACGGCGGGTTGATTCTGTTCTCGCTGGGGATCGGCATCGGTGTGCCGCTGTTGCTGCTGGTGACCGTTGGTAATCGCTTCCTGCCAAAACCCGGCGAGTGGATGAACCTGCTCAAAGGCGTGTTCGGTTTCCTGTTCCTTGCCACGGCACTGCTGATGTTGCGCCCGGTACTGGACGCATCGTTGTGGCTCGGCCTGTGCGGCGCCCTGCTGTTGATCGCGGCTTATTGCGCCTGGAAACAGTCCGAAGGCTTTGGCCGTGTCGCCCAATTGTTCGGCGCTACGGGATTGCTGCTCGGGTTGTGGGGCAGTTTGCTGGTGATCGGTGCGGCGGGCGGTAGCGACGATCCGTATCAGCCGTTGCAGGTTTACAGCGGCGGCCGTGTTGCCAGTGCGGCAGCCAGTGGTCATGACGCGTTCATCACGATCAAGGACCCGGCAGCGCTGCAACGCGAACTTGATACCGCCAAGGCTCAAGGCCAATGGGTACTGCTCGATTACTACGCCGACTGGTGCGTGTCGTGCAAAGTCATGGAGAAACAGGTATTCGGCAAGGACAAGGTCATGCAGGCACTGAGCGACGTACGCCTGCTGCGCCTGGATGTCACCGCCGACAATGCCGCCAGCCGTGAACTGCTCGGCCGCTACAAAGTGCCGGGGCCGCCGAGCTTCGTGTGGATCGGTGCCGACGGCGAAGAACGCCGCAGCCAGCGCATCACCGGTGAAGTCGATGCCGAGACGTTTCTGCAACGCTGGACCACCACCCGAGACGCCAACTAATGCTGACTTTCACCCTCGGCACCTTTGCCATCGCGCTTAACCACCTGCTGCTGATCAGTGCACTGGCACTGGCGACCTTCGTCGGCTGGCGGGTGGCGAAACGCGGTGGCGATAATCCCGAGTCGGCGCTGTTCGGCCTGTTTCTGCTGGGCATGCTGGCGGCGCGCATCGCTTTCGTGGCGGTGTACTGGTCGCACTATCGCAACGATCCCTGGCAGATCGTTGACCTGCGCGATGGCGGTTTCCTCGCCTGGCCGGGGGTGATCGTCTTGCTGCTCGCCGCACTGTATCGCGGCTGGCGCCGCCCGGGTCTGCGTCGACCACTCGGGTTTGGCGTGGCCAGCGGTGTGGTGTTCTGGTTGCTCGCGACGCTGTCGTTGAACATCTACGAACAAGGCACTCGGCTACCGGATATTTCTCTGCGCAACGCTGCCGGAGAGACGATCCAGCTCAGCGACTATCAGGGCGGTCCACTGGTGATCAACCTGTGGGCGACCTGGTGCCCACCCTGCCGACGCGAAATGCCGGTATTGGAAAACGCCCAACAGCAACGTCCGGACTTGACCTTCCTGTTCGTCAATCAAGCCGAAAGCATGCAAAGCGTGGCGACGTTTCTCGAAACCCAGGGCCTGAGTCTGACCAACGTACTGTTCGACCGCAGCGGCCGATTGGGTCAGGCCGTGGGCTCCATGGCATTACCGACTACCCTGTTCTATAGCCCTGATGGTCGCCTGTTGGCCAGCCACCTGGGCGAGTTATCCAACGCGAGCCTGGCCCGCGCCCTGGAAAACTTCGACACCCCGAACCCCCATACGACTGCCACACCCGCCACTTCTGCAAGGAAACTGCCATGCCCCGCCTCCGCCACCTGCTGACGCTGACCCTGGGCACTGCCCTGCTGCAACTGCCGTCGGTTCAGGCCGCCGAAGAACTGCCTGCGGCGATCAAGCAGATCGAATCCAAAGGCGCGAAAATCGTCGGTCAGTTTGACGCCCCGGACGGTTTGCGCGGTTATGCCGCGCAATACCAGAACCGTGGCATGGCGCTGTACCTGACGCCGGACGGTAAACACGTGCTGCTGGGCAATCTGTACGACGCCGACGGCAAAGACTTGAGCAGCGAACCCTTGCAAAAACTGGTCTACGCACCGCTGGCCAAGGAAGTCTGGGCCAAGTTCGAGGCGAGCAACTGGATTCAGGACGGCAACAAGGATGCGCCACGCACCGTGTACCTGTTCAGCGATCCGAACTGTCCTTACTGCAACATGTTCTGGGAGCAGGCCCGACCTTGGGTCAAGTCCGGCAAGGTGCAGTTGCGGCACATCATGGTTGGCATCATCCGCGAAGACAGCCCGGGCAAATCCGCCGCGCTGCTGGCAGCCAAGGATCCGGCCAAGGCTCTGGAAGATCACGAAAAGGCTGGCAAGGGCAGCTCGCTCAAGGCTTTGAAAGACATTCCAGCAGCGGTGCAGAGCAAACTGGCAGCGAACATGCAGTTGATGGAAGACCTGGAATTGCAGGCGACTCCGGCGATTTTCTACATGGATGACAAGGGCGAGTTGCAACAGCAACAAGGCGCGCCTTCGCCGGACAAGTTGGCGAAGATTCTCGGGCCTAAGTAACGCCGGGCTCTTTATTGCCTGATCCGGCCTCTTCGCGGGCAAGCCCGCTCCCACAGAATTTTTTGATCACTTCGGTCACTGTGGGAGCGGACTTGTCTTCAGGCGCGTTCCGATGATGACCGATTACTCGGTGTGTCGGTTGCGCTCGCTGAGAAAGGTAAACAACACCTCCGTGACAAATTCGGGATTCTCCAGATTGGAGATATGCCCCGCGTCCGGCACCAGCACCCACGGGCAACCGATCAGCTCGGCCATTTCCTGTGCTTCCGACGGTGGCCGTGGTTTGTCCTGATCGCCACACATTACCAGCGTAGTTGCGGCATTCAATTCGCCCAGACGCGGCAACAGGTCATCACGGCCAAACGTGATGCGCCCCATCGGCACGATGCTTTGACGCAGGCGATCAGCGGAATAACCCGCCAGTTTTGCGCGGAAGTCCTGATACAGCGCCGACTGTGGATCGATGCCCGGGCGGAAGAAAATCGGCACGACGATGTCGAGCAACGGCTCGCTGATCTCACCGCTTTCTTCGATTTGCTTGAACAGCGAGAAGTAATACTGACGTGTGGGTTCGGGCTCTACGCCGACGTAGGTGTCCATCAGCACCAGGCCGTTGAGGCGCTGTGGTGCCGACAGTGCCAGACGCACGCCCCACATGCCGCCGACCGACAGGCCGACCAGAGTGACCTGGTCGATATCCAGATGATCGAGCAACGCCTGCGCTTGACGGGCAATGTCATCCAGCGATGTCGTGCCATCCGGTAAGCGCCCCGATTCACCATGGCCCCAGAGGTCCAGCGCAATCACCCGGTAGTGCGGCGACAGCGCGGCAATCTGCGGCGCCCACATCGCCTGGTCCCACAGATAACTACCGGCCAGCAGCACGGCCGGGCCTGTGCCTTGATCAATGTAATGCAGCGCTTGTCCGTCCACCGTAAAGAAAGGCATCGACCACCCCCGCGACAAAAAAGAGAACCGGCAGACTGAGCTGCCGGTTCGGGATCGTCAACCAATGAAATGTCTGAAAATGTGCCTTCGCCATTCGCGAGCAGGCTCGCTCCCACAAGGGATTTTGTGAACACCACAAATCCAGTGTGGGAGCGAGCCTGCTCGCGAAAGGGCCGCTACGGACGCGAAAGAACTAGAGGCCCTCCAGCTCCGCCATCAGATCATTCAAGCGATCCACCTTCTCCTCGGTGATATCACTGGCCGCCAGGCCATTGATGTACTCGGCCAGTTCTTCCACCGTGCTGCACTCGAACATTGCCCGCAGCGGCACATCGCGTTGCAGGGTTTTCTGCACCCGCGAGGCAATCTGCGTGGCCAGCAGCGAATGCCCGCCCAGTTCGAAGAAGTTGTCACGTACGCCAACCTTCTCGACCTTCAGCACCTCGGCCCAAATATCCGCCAGGGTCTGCTCCAGTTCGTTGCGCGGCGCCAGGTAATCCTGGCTTTGCAACTGGCCGATTTCCAGCGCTGGCAAGGCCTTGCGATCGAGTTTGCCGTTGGCGTTATGCGGCAGCTGCTCCAGCCACAGCCAGTGCAGCGGCACCATGTATTCCGGCAGTTCGCTGCGCAGACGCTGCTTGATCCGCTCCAGGCGTTCACTTGGATTCAATGCAGAATCAGCGGCGACCAGATAACCCACCAGGTGCTTGCCGTTGGCGCCCTCCTGGACACCGACCGCCGCATCACGGATTTCCGGCTGTTCGTGCAGGCGCGCTTCGATTTCACCCAGCTCGATCCGGTAACCACGGATCTTCACTTGATGGTCGACCCGACCGACGTATTCCAGCACACCATCGCTGCGCCGCCGTGCCAGGTCACCGGTGCGATACAGGCGCTCGCCCGGCGCACCGAACGGGTTCGGCACAAACACCGGCGCAGTGCGCAACGGATCGCTGACATAACCGCGACCGACACCGGTACCCGCCACGCACAACTCACCCACCGCTCCCAACGGCACCAGTTCCAGCGCGCCATCGAGCAGGTACAACAAGTTGTTGTCGGTCGGCGTACCGATCGGCAAATAACTGCCGCGAGTCGAGGCCATGTCGACGCGGTAAAACGCTACGTCGTCCGAGCATTCCGCCGGGCCGTAAGCGTTGACCAGACCGATGTCCGGGTAACGCAGCAGCCATTGGTGAGCCAGTTCCGGCGGCATCGCTTCACCGGTCGGCAGCATCCAGCGCAGACCGTCGAGGCTCAGGCGATCCGAAGCGAGCATGCCCTGAATCAGCGACGGCACGCTTTCCAGCACCGTAATGCCCTGGGTCTGCACATGCACCAGCAGACCCTGCGGATCGTGGGCGATGGTGTTCGGCACGATGTCGACCCGCGCGCCGAACAGCGGCGCGGCGAGGAACTGCCAGACCGAAATATCAAAGCTTTGCGACGCGGTCTGCGCGATCACATCGGCGTCCGTCAAGTTCAGGTACGGCACCTTGCTCAACTGGTTATTGAGCATGCCGCGCTGCTCGACCATCACGCCTTTCGGCAGGCCGGTCGACCCCGAGGTGTAAATCACGTAAGCGAGGTTGTCCGGCCCACTATGAATGCCCGGGTTTTGCGTCGATGTCGCCTGCGCCTGCACCTCTTCCCACACCAGCAAGCGTGGGCGGTTGGCACAGCTGAATTCATCGAGCAACGCCTGCGCCTGCGCGCGGCACGCTTCGCTGCACACCAGGACCGGCGTGCGACTCAGCTCGATGATGCGTTGCAGACGCTGGCTCGGCAGGCCCGGATCCAGCGGTAAGTAACCGGCACCGGCCTTGAAGCTGCCGATGATCATGCCCAGCAGATCGAGGTTTCGCTCGGCCAGCAACGCCACCGGTTGATCCATTTGCACCCCGGCCGCGACCAGCGCGTGGCCGAGACGGTTGGCATTCTGGTTGAGTTCGGCATAGCTCAATCGCTGATCGAGGCAACTGGCCGCGATGCGTTGCGGATGCGCCGCAACCTGCGTCTCGAACAGCGCAACGTAGCTCTGTTCCAACGGGTAATCATGGGCGCTCTGATTGCAGCCGTGCAGCAGGAAGTCCTGCTCCTCGGTGCCCAGCAACGGCAGGTCGGCCATATCGCCATGGAAGCCGTCGACCAGTGCCAGCAACAGGCGCTTGAACTCGCCGAGAATGCGCTCGATGGTCGATTCGTCGAAGTAACGCTGGTCGTAAGACAGATGCAAGCCGAGGTCATCGCCCGGGTAGCACACCGCCGTCAACGGGAAGTTGGTGTGCGTGCGACCCGAATCCGAGGTGGCGTTGAGGCTTTGCGCACGGTCCAGCACCGAGACTTCCACCGGAGCGTTTTCGAATACAAACAGGCTGTCGAACAGCGGCTGACCTTTCGGCAATTCGCTCTGTTCCTGAATGTTCACCAGCGGCAGGTATTCGTACTCGCGCAGCTGCATGTTGCTGTCGAGCAAACCGCTCAGCCACTGACGCACACTGGCGCGCTGATCGTCTGCCGGGATCTGCACCCGCAGCGCGATGCTGTTGATGAACAGGCCGACAGTGCGTTGCATCTCGGGCATTTCCACCGGACGCCCGGCCACGGTCACGCCGAAGAGCACGTCGCGATCACCGCTCAGGCGTCGCAGCACCAAGGCCCACGCCGCTTGGGCGAAGGTGTTGATGGTCAGTTGATGGGCCTGGGCCAGCTCACGCAGACGGGCGCCATCTTCGACATTCAATCGGGTGTAACGGTCGCCGACGACCATGCCGCCGCTTTCACCGGCGTGTTCACGCAAAAACGGACGGTCGCTCGGGATCGGCGTGGTGCGTTCGAAACCTTGCAGGTTCTGCTGCCACCACTGACGCGCTTCGGCCAGGCTTTGGCGTTGCAGCCAGCCGATGTAATCGCGGTAACGCGGCGGTACGCTCAACTGTGCCTCGCGACCTTCGCCGAGCGCGGTGTAGATCTCAAAGAAATCGTTCATCAGCAATGAACGGCACCAGGCATCGATGAGGATGTGGTGGTTGCTCATCATGAACCAGTAGCGCGCCGCGCCGACCTTGATCAGGCGCAGGTGGAACGGTGCCTGATTGAGCAGATCGAAACCGGCCTCACGTTCGCTTTTCAGCAACGCTTGCAGTTTCGGCTCCTGCTCGTCTTCGCTAACGTTGCTCCAGTCGAGATACTCGATTGGCGTGCGACCCGGCGTGTGAATCACTTGCAGCATGTCTTCGCCGACGTTCCAGCAAAAAGACGCACGCAGTGCTTCATGACGGGCAACCACCGCTTGCCAGGCCTGGGCGAAACGCTCGGGGTCGAGTTCGCTGTTGATGCGATAACGATCCTGCATGTAGTACAAGCCAGTGCCCGGTTCGAGCAAGGTGTGCAGCAACATGCCTTCCTGCATCGGCGTCAGCGGATAGACGTCTTCGATGTGCGCGGCGGGTACCGGCAAGGCATCGAGTTGCGCCTGGGTCAGTTTCGCCAGCGGGAAGTCCGACGGCGTCAGGCCTCCGGCCGTGTCTTGCAGGCAATGGGCGATCAGGCTCTGCAATTCGCCGAGGTAGGCGTTGGCCAGGTCGTTGATGGTCTGCGTGTCATAACGCTCGGCGCTGAAGGTCCAGCGCAGCAGCAGTTCACCGCCGTAGACCTGACTGTCGACGCTCAATTCGTTGGGCAATGGCGCCTGTGGATCGTGGGCCGCACCGACCGGCTCGTCCAGCGGACGGAACAGCGCATCGATGCCGAAGCTCTGGTCGAACTGGCCGAGGTAGTTGAAGGTGATCGGCGCCTGCGGCAGCGCCGCCATGCTTTGTCGGCTGAGGTCATCGGCCAGATAACGCAGCACGCCGTAGCCCAGACCTTTGTGCGGCACCGCACGCAGTTGCTCCTTGATCGCCTTGATCGAAGCGCCCTGCCCGGCGGCTTCTTCGATGTTGTGCGGGGTCAGGCGCAGTGGATACGCGCTGGTGAACCAGCCGACGGTGCGGGTCAGGTCGATCTCGTCGAACAGGGTTTCGCGACCGTGACCTTCCAGTTGAATCAGCGCCGACGACTGGCCGTTCCAGCGGCACAACACGCGGGCCAATGCCGTCAGCAGCAGATCGTTGACCTGGGTGCGATAAGCGCTCGGCGCCTGTTGCAGCAGTTGGCGGGTGCGCTCGGCATCGAGGCGCACGCTGACGGTTTGCGCGTGACGGTTCTGCTGGCCACCCTGCGGGTTTTCGCAAGGCAGATCAGCGCGTGGCCCGGCCAGTTGCGCTTGCCACCAGCTCAGTTCTTCACGCAGGGATTCGCTGCCGGCGTAAGCCTGCAAACGCGCCGCCCAATCCTTGAAGGCACTGGTTTTCGCCGGCAGCTTCACCGATTGTTCGGCGTCGAATTGGCGATACACGGTTTGCAGATCATCGAGCAAGACGCGCCACGACACACCATCGACCACCAAGTGATGGATAGCGATGAACAGGCGTTGCTGACCTTCTGGCCCATCGACCAGCAAGGCACGCAGCAGCGGGCCGGTTTCCAGATCGAGGCTACGCTGGGCATCGGCAAACAGCGCCTCGCACTTGTCCATCGAAGTCACGCGCACTTGCCACAACACTGGCGCATCGGACACCGGTTGATGCGTCGCTTGCCATGCCCCGCCGACCGCGCTGAAACGCAGGCGCAAGGCGTCGTGCTGTTCGATCACCGCCAGCAGCGCCTGCTCCAGACGATGCGGCTCCAGCGCCACGGTCGGCTCCAGCAACAACGCCTGGTTCCAGTGCTGACGCTCAGGGATTTCAGTGTCGAAGAACCAGTGCTGGATTGGCGTCAGACGCGACTCACCGGTGACCAGTCCTTGCTCGGCTGTCACTTGTTCGCTACGGCTCGCGACCGCCGCCAGGGTCTGCACCGTCTGATGCTGGAACAGATCACGCGGGCTGAAATGAATGCCCTGCTGCCGCGCCCGGCTGACCACCTGAATCGACAGAATCGAGTCGCCACCCAGTTCGAAGAAGTTATCGTTGAGGCCGACCTGTTCAACGTTGAGCACTTCGCACCAGATCTGCGCCAGGGTTTGCTCCAGCTCGTTGCTCGGTGCCACGTAATCCTGACGGTTCAGCTCCGGATCCGGCGCCGGCAAGGCGCGGCGATCAAGTTTGCCGTTGGCGGTCAGCGGCATACTCGCCAGCAGGATCAGGTGCGTCGGCACCATGTAATCCGGCAGTTGGCTCTTGAGGTGCGACTTCAGCGCTTCGCGCAATTCAGCCTGCTTGGCTTCATTCTGCTCGGCAACCTCAGTCACCAGATAGCCGACCAGTTGTTTGCCGCTCGGCGCATCCAGCGCCAGCACCACGGCCTCGCGGATCGAAGCGTGATCGAGCAGGCGGGTTTCGATTTCGCCCAGCTCGATACGGAAACCACGGATTTTCACCTGATGGTCGATCCGCCCCAGATATTCCACCAAGCCATCGGCACGCTGGCGCACCAAGTCACCAGTGCGGTACATGCGCCCGCCATCAATGGCGAACGGGTCAGCGACAAACCGTTCGGCCGTAATGCCCGGACGGTCGTGATAGGCCTGCGCCAGTCCGGCGCCACCGACGAACAATTCACCGGTCGCACCTTGCGGCACCAGTGCCAGGTCGGCGTCGAGAATGTACGCGACGCGGTCGCCGATCACGCTGCCGATCGGCACGCTGCCGGCGCCCTCTTCCAACACCTCCGGCGCCAGACCGGCCAGCGGCATGACCACGGTTTCGGTCGGACCGTAGGCGTTGAAGAACAGGCTTGGTTTGAAGGCTGCACGAATCCGTTGCAGGTGTTCGCCGGTCAGCGCTTCGCCGCCGGTGATGATCATTCGCACCGGCAGAATTTCGTTTTGTGTCGCAAGGAACTGCGCCAACTGGCTGCCGTAGCTCGGGGTGAAGCCGAGGATGTTGATTTGATGGTTGCGGATCAATCCGCAGATTTCTTCCGCATCCCACTGCCCTTGCGCACGCAGCACAACCTGCGCGCCACTGAGCAGCGGTACCAGCAGACGTTCTGTCGCGGCGTCGAAGTTGATCGAATAGAAGTGCAGTTCACAGTCGTCCGGGCGCATGCCGAAACGCTCGATCACGGCTTGGCAATGCATGGCGATTTCACCGTGGGAGACCACCACGCCTTTCGGTTTGCCGGTCGAACCCGAGGTGTAAATCAGGTAGGCCTGATGCTGCGGCAGGCTGATAAACGGTAGCTCGCTGGCCGGATAATCGGCGAGTGCCGCGCTGTCATCCTCCAGGCACCAGCGCGCCACGCTTGCCGGCAAATCGCCAAGCGCGTTGAACATTGCGCGATCACTGAGCAGTAGACCGATGCGGCTGTCTTCGATCATGTAGTGCAAGCGGTCCAGCGGGTATCCCGGGTCCAGCGGCACATAGGCGCCACCGGCCTTGAGAATCGCCAGCAGGCCGATGACCATTTCCAGGGAACGCTCCAGCGCCAGACCAACCCGCACTTGCGGGCCGACGCCACGCTCACGCAAGGCCCAGGCCAGACGATTGGCGCGGGCATCAAGTTCGGCGTAGCTCAGCGTCTGCCCGGCGAAGGTCAGCGCAGGTGCGTCTTTGCGTGCCAGCGCCTGTTCGGCGAACAGGTGATGAATGCACTGGTCGAGACGATGCTCGCCCGGTTCGACACCGAGGCTATCGAGTAGGTGCTGCTGTTCTGGCGCATCGAGCAGCGGCAACTCGCTGAGGCGCTGTTGCGGATCGGCGATCAACGCTTCCAGCAGATTGCGCCAATGTCTGGCCATGCGGGCGATGGTTGGTTCGTCGAACAGATCGGTGCTGTACGTCAGGCAGCAACCGAGGCGATGGTCGAGGTCGGTGACTTCAAGATTGAGGTCGAACTTGGTCGCCCGCGCATCGTTGGCCAGGTATTCGACGGTCATGCCGGCGAGCATGCGGCTCTGCTGGAATTCCCAGCGCTGCACGTTGCACATCACCTGGAACAGCGGGTTGTACGCGGCGCTGCGCGGTGGTTGCAAGGCTTCAACCAGATGATCGAACGGCAGGTCCTGGTGGGACTGGCCTTCGATGACCGTGTGACGAACCTGCTCGAACAATTCGCCAACCGACATCATCCCGTCGAGCTGGCAACGCAGCACCTGGGTGTTGAGGAACGCACCGATCAGCCCTTCGCTTTCCGGGCGGATACGGTTGGCCACCGGCGCGCCGATGCGCAGATCGGTCTGGCCGCTGTAACGGTACAAAAGCGTGGCGAGCGCGGCGGTCATGGTCATGAACAGGGTCAGACCGTTTTGCGCATTGAACGCACGGACGCGGGCAGCGAGATCATCGCTGAGGTCGAAACGGAACAGTTCGCCTTGATGACTTTGCACCGGCGGACGCGGACGGTCGCCCGGCAACTCCAGCAATGGATGTTCACGACCGAGTTGCGCGGTCCAGTAATCGAGCTGACGCTGACGCTCGCCGGACTCCAGCCAGTGGCGCTGCCAGACGCTGTAGTCGAGGTACTGCACCGGCAACGGTTCCAGCGGCGAATCGCGGTCGTCGACAAAGGCTTCATAGAGCGCGCTGAGTTCGCGGGCGAAAATGTCCATCGCCCAGCCTTCGGTGACGATGTGGTGCAGGGTCAGGACAAAGTAGTGTTCTTGCTCGGCCGTCTTGACCAGACAGGCGCGCAGCAGAGGGCCGGTTTCCAGATCGAATGGCAAGTGCGCTTCGGCGTCGGCCAGTTGCTGAACGTTGTGCTCACGCAGATCAGCCGGCAGTTTCGAGAAATCCTTCCAGTCCATGCGCACACCGGTCTCGGCATGCACCTGCTGACGGGCGACGCCGTCGACGCTCGGGAACGTGGTGCGCAGGGTTTCGTGGCGCAGGATCAGCGCTTGCAGCGCAGCCTCGAAACGCTCGACATGCAAGACGCCACGCAAGCGCGCCATGCCGCCGACGTTGTACGCCGGGCTGTCCGGTTCCATCTGCCAGAGGAACCACATGCGTTGCTGCGAGTAGGACAACGGCACCGGTTGGCTGCGGTCGACTTTTTCAATCGGTGGCTGCTTGTTGGTTTTGCCGCTGGCCTGAATCAGACGGATCTGTTCGGCGAAATCACCGAGTTCGCTGTGTTCGAACAATGCACGCAGCGGCAGCTCGACGTCGCAGGCCTGACGGGTGCGCGAGATGATTTGCGTGGCCAGCAGCGAGTGGCCGCCAAGGGCGAAGAAGTCGTCGCGCAGACCGACCTGCGCCAGGCCCAGCACTTCGCGCCAGATCGCGGCGATCTGTTGTTCCAGTTCGCTAACCGGTTCGACGTGCTCACGCACTTGCCATTGCGGCTCGGGCAAGGCGCGACGGTCGAGCTTGCCGCTCGGGCTGAGGGGCATCGCGTCGAGGCGCATCAGTTGCGCCGGGACCATGTATTCAGGCAGCTCGGCGGCCAATGCGGTTTTCAGCCGAGCGCTTTGCGCGTCATCATCTTCGCTGGCGTCTGTCGCGGTGAAGTAACCGATCAGTTGTGCCCCTGCGGCGGTTTCGCGCACCAGCACCACGGCTTGAGCGACGCCATCCTGAGCGAGCAGGCGCGCTTCGATTTCTTCCGGTTCAACGCGGAAGCCACGCAGTTTGACCTGCTGATCGAGACGGCCGAGGTATTCGATCACGCCGTCGGATGTCCAGCGCGCACGGTCTCCCGTGCGGTACAGACGAGCGCCCTGCTCGCCCAGTGGATCGACGACGAAACGTTCGGCGGTCAGCGCCGGGCGACCGAGGTAGCCACGAGCGAGGCCGATGCCGCTGATGCACAGTTCACCCGGCACACCGGCCGGGACAGGATTGAGATCGGCGTCGAGCACGCGGCAAACCACGTTGCCCAGCGGCCGGCCAATCGGCGAACGCTCGCCATCGGCTGTAGTGCAGTGCCAGTGGGTAACGTTGATCGCGGTTTCGGTCGGGCCGTAGCGGTTGTGCAGTTGCACCGCCGGCAGTTGCGCCAACACGCGGTTGCGCAGTTCGGCCGGCAAGGCTTCGCCGCCGGAGAACACCCGGCGCAGGCTGGTGCATTCGGCACTCAGTGGTTCGTCGATGAACAGCGAGAGCAAGGGCGGCACGAAGTGCAGCGTGGTCACGTCATATTGCTGAACCAGTTGGGCAATGCGATGCGGATCACGGTGTTCGCCCGGGCCGGCAATCAGCAGGCGTGCGCCAGTGATCAGCGGCCAGAAGCATTCCCACACCGACACATCGAAACTGATCGGCGCTTTCTGCATCAGCACGTCGCTGTCGTTCAGGCGATAGCTGTTCTGCATCCACTGCAAACGTTCGGCGAGGGCCGCGTGAGTGTTGCCGACGCCTTTCGGTTGGCCGGTGGAGCCGGAGGTGTAAATCACGTAGGCGAGGTTATCGCCGTGCAGATGCAGGCCCGGTGCCTGGCCTGGCCAGTTTTCCAGGTGCAAGGCATCCATGGCGATGACGCTGACGCCCTCGCAAACCGGCAAACGATCAAGCAATTCGGTTTGGGTCAACAGCAGTTCGACGCCGCTGTCGCTGAGCATGTAGGCCAGGCGATCAGCCGGGTAATCCGGGTCGAGCGGCACGTAGGCGCCGCCGGCCTTGATGATCGCCAGCAGACCGATCAGCAACTGCGGTGAACGCTCGGCGGCGATGGCCACGCACACGTCCGGACCAACGCCTTTGTCGCGCAGGTAATGCGCCAGACGGTTGGCTTGCGTGTGCAGTTCGGCGAAATCGAGACTGCCACCCTCCCACATCAGCGCGGTGCGCTGCGGAGTCTGGCGGACTTGTTCGTTGAGCAGCTCCGGCAGCCATTGTTGTGCCGGGGTGCACGGCGCGACGCTCCATGCCTGCTGCTGTTCGTGCTCGCACGGGGTCAGCAGCTGCAAGTCGCCAATCGCCTGTTGCGGTTGCTCGCAGACGGCGCGCAGCAGGTTGCTGAAGTGTTCGGCCAGACGTTCGATGCTCGCCGCTTCGAACAATTCATCGGCGTAGTCGAACGACAGCGTCAGCCGACCGTTGCGATCTTCCTCGCTGTGCAATTGCAGGTCGAACTTGGCCTCGCGGCTGTGCCACGGCAGTTCTTCGGCGAGCAGACCCGGCAGGCGTTTGAGCGCACTCAGGTCACGTTGCTGGTGGTTGAACATGACCTGGAACAGCCCCTGCTCGCGAGCCTGCGGGAAGGCTTCGAGCAGTTGTTCGAACGGCAGGTCCTGATTCGCCTGAGCGCCGAGTGTGGCTTCGCGTGTCTGCGCAAGCAGCTCGACAAATGGCAGGCGTGCATCGACGTCGGCACGCAGCACCTGGGTGTTGATGAAGAAGCCGATCAGGCCTTGGGTTTCCAGGCGCGGACGGTTGGCATTCGGTACGCCGATGCGGATATCGCGCTGACCGCTGTAGCGGTGCAACAGGCTCTGCAACGCCGAGAGCAACAACATGAATGGCGTGGCTTGATGTGCTTGCGCGGTATTGCGGATCGCTTCGCTGAGGCTGACGCTCAGACGTACGCTGTGGCGCGCGGCGCTGTGATTTTGCTGGGCAGCACGCGGATGATCGGTGGCCAGCTCCAGCGTCGGATGCTCCTCGCCCAACTGTGCTTTCCAGTACGCCAGTTGTCGCTCGCCCTCGCCTTGCGCCAGCCATTGGCGCTGCCAGCTACCGTAATCGGCGTACTGGGTTGGCAACGGCGCGAGTTCGGCGCGCTGGCCTTGGGAGGCAGCAGCGTAGAGACGCGAAAACTCGTCGATCAATACGTTCAGCGACCAGCCGTCAGCGATGATGTGGTGCATTGTCACCAGCAACTGGTGATCTTCATCGTCGAGGCGAATCAGCGTTACCCAGAGCAACGGGCCTTTTTCCAGATCGAACTGGGTGCGTGCTTCGTCCTCGCGAATCTGCTGGGCGCGAGCTTCACGCTCAGGCGCCGACAGGTCGCTGATATCGATCAATTGCAGGTTGAATTCAGCCGCCGCGTCGACCTGTTGCAGGGCCACGCCGTCGCGCTCGACGAAGCGCGTGCGCAGGGATTCGTGACGTTCGATCAATTGCTGGAAGCTGGCGCGCAAGGCGTCTTTATCCAGTTCGCCACGCAGACGCAGGCCACCGGGAATATTGTAGGCGCTGCTCTGCGGGTCGAGTTGCCAGGTGATCCACAAGCGGTTTTGCGCCAGCGATTGCGGCAGCGCTTCCGTGCGCGACAACGCGTTGATCTCGCCTTGGGCACTGCCGCCATCCTGTTGCTGTTGCGCCACCGCAGCGGCGAACGCGGACAGCGTCGGTGCCTCGAACAACAAGCGCAGGCTCAGCTCCAGACCGAGTTGCTCGCGTACCCGGGCAATCACTTGCGTGGCGGCAATCGAGTTGCCGCCGAGCAGGAAGAAGTGGTCGTCGCTATTGACCTGCTTGACGTTGAGTTGCTCGGCCCAGATCCCCGCGATCAGCGCTTCGAGTTCAGAGGTGCTGGTGGTCGACTCTTGGGTGTCGGCTGCGGTCGACGGAAACACCGCGTAGCTGTCGAGGCTGCCGTCGACCAGCCGATTGCGGCAGGCCGAACGTTGCAGTTTGCCGCTGGACGTCTTCGGCAACGCACCCGGATTCAGCAACACCACGACGCTCGGCGCTTCCTGATAAGCCTCGGCGACTGCCTGACGGATGGCTTTGATCAACGCCTCGGGCGCAAGGATTTTCTGCACGCTGCGGCTGATTTCCGCAGCGATACCGATGCCCTCTTCGCCGTTCTGAGTGACCGCGAACGCGGCGACCCGGCCTTTGCGCACCACTTCCACTTCGTTCTCGACAGTCTTCTCGATGTCCTGCGGATACAGGTTGTGGCCGCGCACGATAAGCATGTCTTTCAGGCGACCGGTGATGAACAGTTCGCCCTCGCGGATAAAACCCAGATCACCGGTGCGCAACCAGGTACGACCGGCATGCTGGACGAAGGTTTTCGCGCTGGCTTCGGGATTGCGCCAGTAGCCGAGGGCGATACTCGGTCCGGCGGCCCAGACTTCGCCGACCGCGTTGTCGGCGAGCTCGGCAAGATTCGTGGGTTCGACGATCAGCACCGCGTGCTCTGGCTGGCTGATGCCGCAACTCATGATCGGGCTGCCGTCACCAGGCTCGGCACGGTTCTGCGCCAGGGCTTGATCGTCCACGCGCAGCGCCGGAATGCCCTTGCCACGCGGTGTGCCGGCGACGAACAACGTCGCTTCCGCCAAACCGTAAGACGCCATGAAACTGTCTTCGCTGAAACCACACGCGGCGAACTTCTCGGCGAAACGCTGATTGGTATCCGGACGAATCGGCTCGGAGCCGGAATACGCCACACGCCAGCGGCTCAGGTCGAGACGCTCCATGGCTGACTCGCTGACCCGTTCGCTGCACAAGCGATAGGCGAAATCCGGCCCGCCACTGATGGTGCCGCCGTATTGGCTGATCGCCTCGAGCCAGCGCAACGGCCGGCCAAGGAAGTACGCCGGCGACATGAGGATGCACGGCACGCCGCTGAAAATCGGTTGCAGCAGGCCGCCGATCAAGCCCATGTCGTGGTACAGCGGCAACCAGCTGACGATCACGTCATCCGGGTTTACATCGATACCGAAGCCGTGGCGGATCAGCAGTTCGTTGGCCACCAGATTGCCGTGGCTGACCTGCACGCCTTTGGGCAACGCAGTGGAGCCGGAGGTGTATTGCAGGAAGGCGATGTGGTCTGCCGGCAGGCTCGGTTCAACCCAGCGTTCGGCCAGTGCGTTGTCGAGGGTGTCGACGCACAACAGCGGCGGCGCGCCGTCGATCTGCTGCAAGGCCTCGCGCAGGTCGGCGCTGGTCAGCAGCAAGCGCGGCTCGGCGTCGGCGATGATCGACAGCAGACGCTCCTGATGATGACGGCGTGCCGATTCCGGCGGATAAGCCGGCACCGCAATCACGCCCGCGTACAGGCACCCGAAGAATGCCGCGACGTAGTCCGGACCGCTGGGGAACAGTAAAACCGCGCGATCACCGAATTCAGCCTCGGCCTGCAACGCGGCGGCGATGGTCCGCGCCCGCTGATCCAGTTCGCGATAGCTGAGTACCACAGCCTGCTCTTCGTTTTCGGCAAGAAAACGCAGGGCCAGCCGATCCGGCGTCAGGGCCGCGCGGCGCTGGAGGGCTTGGACCAGGGTGCTGGGGAGTTCGAACGCGTCGGTCATTTGGTTTCCTGCCTGAATTCGGCTTGCTAGTGGAATCGGTTTGCTGCGTCACACCCATCCGGGGGCATGGAGCGCATGCAGGGCGCGGTCTGCGTCGACCGCGCAAGGCATGGGAATGCTGTCTGGCCGGGGCTCGGCACCCGGAACCATTCACCAATGAGAACGGATGACGTCTTGAAATAATTAGTCGGCAGGCTGGATCGCCAATGGGGCCGGGGTGTGGCGGCGTGTCGCAGTTATCACATCGCACTGATTTGAAGCATTACTTCTCTTTCTCAATTGACAATCATTATCATTCAACATAATTTGTCGCTCGATGTGTAGGACGGCCCCGTCCCCAGGCGTCCCACTAACCTATTGGCAGCAAGGTGATTTCCATGACGGAACAAGTATCCACAAGCAGGTGCGATTCACCGCTACTTCAGGCATTCGTCGACAATCGACTGATTCTGGTCAAGATTGCAGCCCGCATTACCGGCTGCCGGTCGCGCGCCGAAGATGTGGTGCAGGATGCGTTTTTCCGACTGCAATCGGCGCCACCGATCACGTCGTCGATCAAGGCTCAATTGAGTTATCTGTTCCAGATCGTGCGCAACCTCGCCATCGATCACTACCGCAAGCAGGCGCTGGAGCAGAAGTATTCCGGCCCTGAAGAGGAAGGGCTGAACGTGGTCATTCAGGGTGCTTCGCCAGAAACCTCGCACATCAACTTCTCGACCCTGGAAAACATCGCCGACGCCCTGACCGAGCTGCCCAGCCGCACTCGCTACGCGTTCGAGATGTACCGTTTGCATGGCGTGCCGCAGAAGGACATCGCCAAGGAACTGGGGGTTTCGCCGACGCTGGTCAACTTCATGATCCGCGATGCGCTGGTGCACTGCCGCAAGGTGTCGGGCAGCCGTCGTGATGCAGTGGCTATGGGTCGTCGTTAATCAAAGAAGTTTTGGCGCCCCCATTCGCGAGCAGGCTCGCTCCCACATTTAACCGCGTTCTTTCAGGAGAAATGCAGTCGCATGTGGGGGCGAGCCTGCTCGCGAAGGCGGCCTCAGGATCACAGAGATCCTGAGGCTTGATCATCACGCCAGTTTGCAGCGATCAAAAAACCGCTCGCGCCCCAGAATCATCAACGCCGCACGCTTGTGCGGGAAGTCGAACTCTTTCTCGCAATGGAAGCACTGGTTGTGCATGTGGCCGATCATCTTCGCGTTGTCGGCACGCGGTTCGGCAACCACCCGTTGCGTGCGCGGATCATCCAGAAACAGGTAATGCACCAGCGCCGACAACCAGCTCGCCACTTTGTGCGGACCGCGGTGATCCTCCTCCCCCACCAACATGTGAATGCCGCGGTCGTAATTGTCCGCGTCGTAGAACGGCGCGATGCGATCCTCCTTGGCCCAATAGGCTTCGAAATAGGCAAACGGCTGATCATCGAAACAGCCGATCAAGGTCAGCGTGTGCGGGTCGGCGTCGAGTTTGCTCAGGTACTCGCGATGCTTTTCGAGGCTGCCCTCTTCCTGCCAGAAACTGGCCACTCGCGGGCTGTTCTGCCAGCGATTGAAACACGGCAGGTCTGCTTCGATTTCGACCGTACGCAGAGAAATCCACGCCCCCAGTCGCGCATCAAAACGCCGATAGACTTCACCGCGCGGCTTCACCGGTCGCAGCGGATGACGCTTGCCACTGCTGATGACCATTTGCTGCGGATAGCTACCGGTCAGCGACGTGCCGAGCCACGGTTGCGGCAATTGCCAGAACAACCCGCGCTCACAGCGGTATTCACCGGCCACTTCAGTGTTCACCAACAAACCGCTGAGCAAGGCTTCGGTCGGCGGCTGGTCCAGTTGCCAAGTCAATTGCTGGCAATCGGGATCGCGCGCGAACAGCCAATAACAGGCCGCCCACAGCGCCTGGGCCGGCGGCAGGGCAAATCGCTCATCGATCTGGATCGGCCCTTGGGCCTCGCGATCAAGGCGCAGGCGAATCAGCGGTTGCCCGTCCAGGCTCAGGCTCAGACGGCTTTCGGTTGCATCGGCTACCAATTGGCTGCCCGAAGGCAAGGCCAGGGCAGTCAGGTCATTCAGATTGGACATGGGTCGGGCTCACGATAATCGTCGACAGTTCTACGATGGGACGTGAGCCGAGCGGGGAAATTTAGCCTCAGCGGCAAATCAGTGCCTCAGTGGTGAGGCATCGGCACCACGGCTATCCGGTACGGATCGAAAATCTTCAGCATCTCGCCGTTGTCGCGCAGACCTTGCAGCAGCTTGCCGAACGCTTCACCGCTGATCGGCGCGGTCGGACGCAAAATGGCGTAGTGGTGATAGATCTGATCAATGCGCTGCGACACCAGCAACTCATCACGCACCTTTTCGTTGCGCAGCAGATAATCACTCAGGTACGAACGGGTCACCAGGGCAATATCAGCGCGCCCGCGCAGTACCATCAACAGGTTGCTGTCATGGGAATAGGTCAGCGTGGCATTGAAGTTCTGCGCAAGGAATTTTGGATCGGCATTGAAGTTGGCGAATTCGTAGTGATAACCGCTGAACAGCGCCAGACGCTTGCCGGTAAGGTCGGCAAAGTAATTTTGCTGACGGCCGTCCTCACGTTGCGCGACGAAAATTTCAGCGTCTTCCAGGCCCATATCGACATCGGTGTGGGGAATTTCCTTCCAGCCCCACTCAGGGTTCTCGAAGATCGCCATGTCGATCCGTCCCTGTTTGAAATCGCCGAACCGGCGAGGAATCGAGGTCGGCACCAGCACAAATTGATAGTCGCTTTGCAGGCGGTTCAACGCCTCGACCAACTGCGGCAACAGCCCCGTGTCGGCACCGTTTTCCGGGCGAACGGTGTAGGGCGGAAAATGCGCCGCGCCCACTCGAACCAGTTGCGCTGCCTGAGCGGGCAATACCCATATTGCAGCCAGCGCTGCGAGCAACAACCCCGCGGCCGTCCGAATTGGCGAAGACTTCAAAACAACCCACTCCCCGAAAAAATACCGATCAATGCATTCAAGCTAGGCGGTTTCGCCCAGTTAGCCAGTTTCCCGACTCGATAGAAAGCGCTTCAACGCTCTTCAAGGACCAGAATCAACGCTTCGTCGGCCAATTGATCGAGGCTCAAACTGCCGCCGGCACGGAACCAGGTGGTCGTCCAGGACAGGGCGCCGGTGAGGAAACGTCGAGTAATAAATACATCGCCGCGGATAAATCCGGCGTCCTTGGCTTCACCGAGCACCTGTAGCCAGATGTCTTCATAGACGTCACGCAGGGCGAGGACTTTGGCCTGGCCCTCTTCGGACAACGAACGCCATTCGTAGACCAACACCGCCATCGCCTCACCGCTACCGCCCATGATCGACTGCAATTCGCAGCGAATCAGCGCCAGCACACGCTCACGCACATTGCCGGCATCGGCCAGTGCTGCGCGCATCAACGCAGTGTTGTAACGGATGGTTTCTTCCATCACGGCACGGAGGATTTCGTCCTTGCTCTTGAAGTGATGAAAAATGCTCCCCGACTGAATGCCCACCGCACCGGCCAGATCACGCACGGTGGTGCGCTCATAGCCTTTATTGCGGAACAGGTGAGCCGCCACTTGCAGCAGTTTGCCGCGGGCGCTGTCCGGGTCGGTCAACTGGCCGTCGTCGACCAATTCGCGCATGACCCTCAGGGCTTTTTGCTCGTCCACCCGTTCTCTCCTACAGTCGATCAGTCTGTTGCCCCCTGAAACCGCAGGGTTGCGCGCAATTTAAGCCGCCGACGGCGACCAAGCAAGCGCTTGGGCAGAAGATATTTCAGCTGTTTACAAACCAAGCGCTTGCTTGGTAGCCTCCAGACACTTCTGTCGCAGGTTCCTGAGTCGGAGATAAAAATGCCAACCACCGTCCGCATCGGATGCGCCAGTGCTTTCTGGGGTGACACGTCGACCGCCGCCGCGCAGCTGGTGCACGGCGGACGCCTGGATTATCTGGTATTCGATTACCTCGCCGAGATCACCATGTCGATCATGGCCGGCGCACGCCTTATGGACCCGCAGGCCGGGTTCGCCAGTGACTTCATCGACGTGCTCAGCCCATTGCTGCCACAACTGGCCGAGCAGAATATCCGCGTCATCAGCAACGCCGGCGGGGTCAATCCCCAGGCATGTGCCGCCGCGCTGCAAGCGGCATGCGACAAGGCAGGTGTAGCGCTGAAAATCGCCGTGTTGCTGGGCGATGATCTGCAACCGCAACTCAAACAACTCACCGGCATCCGCGAAATGTTCAGCGGCGCCCCGCTGCCACCGATGTGCGTTTCGACCAACGCCTACCTTGGTGCGCCGGGCATTGTCGAAGCGCTGCGACTGGGCGCCGACATCGTCATCACCGGTCGAGTGGTCGACAGTGCGGTGGTCAGCGCGGCGCTGGTGCACGAATTCGGCTGGTCGTGGCACGACTACGACAAACTCGCCCAGGCCGCGCTGGCCGGGCACATCATCGAATGCGGCGCGCAATGCACCGGCGGCAACTTCACCGACTGGCGCGACGTACCGGATTACCAGCACATCGGCTTTCCCATCGTTGAAGTCAGCGCCGACAGCCACTTCATCGTCAGCAAGCCCGAAGGCTCCGGCGGACTGGTCACACCGTTGACCGTTGGTGAACAGTTGCTCTACGAAATCGGTGATCCGCAGGCGTATCTGCTACCCGATGTGATCTGCGATTTCAGCCAGGTCAAACTCCGCCAACAAGGCCAGAACGCGGTGCACGTGCAAGGCGCAAAAGGCCTGCCGCCCAGCGACAAATACAAGGTCAGCGCGACGTATCCGGACGGCTTTCGCTGCACTGCCAGTTGCCTGATCGCCGGCATCGACGCGGTAGAAAAGGCCCACCGTGTGAGCCAGGCGATCATCGACAAGACAGCAGAGATGTTCAGCCAGCGCGGCTGGGCGCCCTACAGCGAAACCCATATCGAACTGCTCGGCAGCGAAGCGACTTACGGCCCCCACGGCCAGCGTCGCGACAGCCGTGAAGTGGTGATCAAACTCGCCGTCCGCCATCCGGACAAAAAGGCACTGGTCCTGTTCTCCCGGGAAATCGCCCAGGCCGCGACCGGCATGGCCCCGGGGCTGACCGGCATCGTCGGCGGTCGGCCGACGGTCTACCCGCTGATCCGCCTGTTTTCGTTCCTGATCGATAAAAGTGCCTGCACGTTGCACATCGACATGGCCGGTGAACATCATCCATGCCCCCTGCCCTCGTTGACCGCGCTCGACAGCCACGACCTGCCGGTCGCCGATCAGCCGCCCAAGCCCCAGGGCCGTGCCGACGCCAGCGTGGCGTTGGTAAAACTGGCGGTGGCGCGCTCCGGAGACAAAGGTAATCACAGCAACATCGGCGTGCTGTCGCGCCAGCCCGAATACCTGCCATGGATCGCCGAAGCGCTGACCCCGGCGGTGATCGTCGACTGGATGAGCCACGTCCTCGACCCGATTCACGGCCGGGTCGAACGCTGGTATCTGCCCGGTACCCACAGCCTGAATTTCCTTCTGGAAAACGCCCTCGGCGGCGGCGGTGTCGCCAGTCTGCGCATCGACCCGCAAGGCAAGGCCTTCGCACAGCAACTGTTGGAAATCCAGATCCCGGTGCCGCAGAGCATCGCCGAGCAGCTCGATTAGAGGATTGTTTGCATGGCTTACGCGTCGATATTCAAAGCTGATCTGTTCAGCGGTCAGACCATCATTGTCACCGGGGGCGGCAGTGGCATCGGGCGCTGCACCGCCCATGAACTCGCCGCACTCGGCGCCAATGTGCTGCTGGTCGGGCGCAAACCGGAAAAGTTGCAAGCGGTCGCCGCCGAGATCGCCGAGGACGGTGGACGTGCGCACTGGAAAGCTTGCGATATCCGCGATGAAGAAGCGGTGAAGCAACTGGTCAGCGAATTGATCGGCGAACACGGGCCGATTCACGGACTGGTCAACAATGCCGGCGGTCAGTACCCATCGCCATTGGCGTCGATCAATCAGAAAGGTTTCGAAACCGTGCTGCGCACCAATCTGGTGGGCGGTTTCCTGATGGCGCGGGAAGTGTTCAACCAGTCGATGAGCAAGCATGGCGGCAATATCGTCAACATGCTCGCCGACATGTGGGGCGGCATGCCCGGCATGGGCCACTCGGGCGCGGCGCGCTCGGGCATGGACAACTTCACCAAAACGGCAGCGTTCGAGTGGGGTTATGCCGGGGTGCGAGTCAACGCCGTGGCGCCAGGCTGGATCGCTTCCAGTGGCATGGACACTTACGAGGGCGCGTTCAAAGCGGTGATCCCGACTCTGCGCGAGCATGTGCCCCTCAAGCGCATCGGCACCGAATCGGAAGTCAGCGCGGCGATTGTCTTTCTGCTCAGTCCGGCGGCGGCGTTCATCAGTGGCAGCACCTTGAAAATCGACGGCGCGGCCAGCCTCGGCAGCCGTGCGTGGCCGTTGCACAAGGCGACCCACAGCGAATCCTTCAACGGCTTTCACCGCGCCTACCTTCCCGAAGTATTGAAGGATAAGGAGTAAGTCATGGCGCAGATCCAGTCCCAACTCGATCCGCACAGCGAGGCGTTCGCTCGCAACCGTGCGGCGATGCTCACGGCCATCGAGCATGTGCAGCAACTCGAACAGAACCTGCTGAACAAGGCTGCCGAAGCCAAAGCGAAATTCGACCAGCGCGGGCAGCTGCTGCCGCGTGAACGCCTGAACCTGTTGCTCGACCCCGGCGCGCCGTTTCTCGAACTGGCCAGCCTCGCCGGTTACAAACTCCACGATGACAAGGATGGCAGCGCGGCCGGTGGCGGATTGATTGCCGGCATCGGTTACGTGTCCGGCGTACGCGCCATGGTCGTGGCCAACAACAGTGCGATCAAGGGCGGCACGATTTCGCCCAGCGGTCTGAAAAAATCCCTGCGCCTGCAACAGATCGCCCAAGAGAACAAATTGCCGGTCATCACCCTCGCCGAAAGCGGCGGCGCCAACCTCAACTATGCAGCGGAGATTTTCGTTGAAGGTGCGCGCAGCTTTGCCAATCAGGCGCGGATGTCGGCGATGGGTTTGCCGCAGATCACCGTGGTGCATGGCTCGGCTACGGCAGGCGGTGCCTATCAGCCGGGGCTTTCCGATTACGTGGTGGTGGTGCGCGGCAAGGCCAAGCTGTTTCTCGCCGGCCCGCCGTTGCTCAAAGCCGCGACGGGCGAAGTCGCCACCGATGAGGAATTGGGCGGCGCCGAGATGCACGCACAGGTTGCCGGAACCGCCGAATACCTTGCCGAGAATGACGCCGACGGCGTGCGCACGGTGCGCGAGATCCTGCACATGCTGCCGTGGAATGAACAACTGCCGTGGCTGCCGGAACCGCAATACAAAGAGCCGCTCTACCCTATCGAGGAACTGCTGGGGCTCATCCCGGACGATCCGAAAAAGCCCTACGACGTGCGCGAAATCATTGCGCGTATTGCCGATGAATCGGAGTTTCTCGAATTCAAGGGCGAGTTCGATCAGCAGACCATTTGCGGTCAATTGAAGATTCAGGGTCGCGCCTGCGGCTTCATCGGCAACAACGGACCGATCACGCCCAATGGCGCGAGCAAGGCTGCGCAGTTCATTCAACTGTGTGACCAGAGCCAGACGCCGCTGCTGTTCTTCCACAACACCACGGGCTTCATGGTTGGCACCGAATCGGAGCAGCAAGGGGTGATCAAACACGGCTCGAAACTGATTCAAGCGGTGGCCAATGCGCGAGTGCCCAAGCTGACCATCGTCGTCGGTGGTTCCTATGGTGCCGGCAACTACGCCATGTGCGGGCGCGGTCTCGATCCACGCTTCATCTTCGCCTGGCCCAACAGCCGCACTGCCGTGATGGGTGGGGCGCAGGCCGGCAAAGTGCTGCGCATCGTCACCGAAGCCAAGCAGCTCAAGGACGGCCTCGTGCCTGACCCGAAAATGCTCGACATGCTCGAGCAGGTCACCGCACAGAAACTCGACAGTCAGTCCACCGCGCTCTACGGCAGCGCCAATCTATGGGACGACGGGCTGATTGATCCGCGCGACACGCGCACCCTGCTCGGCTATCTGCTGGATATCTGCCACGAAGCCGACATTCGTGCATTGCAACCCAACAGCTTCGGCGTCAGCCGGTTCTGACCGCCACGGACCTTACGGAGAACAATAAAAATGATCTTCACCCCGGAACACGAAGCACTGCGCCGCACCGTCCGCCAATTCGTCGAACACGAGATCAACCCACACGTTGAGGAATGGGAAAAGGCCGGACGCTTTCCGATCCACGAGATTTTCCGCAAGGCTGGCGAGCTGGGTCTGCTGGGGATTTCCAAACCGGAAAAATTCGGCGGCATGGGCCTCGACTACAGCTACTCGATCGTCGCCGCCGAAGAATTCGGCACCATCCACTGCGGCGGGATTCCGATGTCGATTGGCGTGCAGACCGACATGTGCACCCCGGCGCTGGCGCGTTTCGGCTCCGATGAGCTGCGCGAAGAATTCCTCCGTCCGGCGATCACCGGCGAGCAGGTTGGCTGTATCGGCGTCTCCGAAGTCGGCGCAGGCTCGGACGTCGCCGGGCTGAAAACCACCGCACGCAAGGACGGCGACGACTACGTGATCAACGGCAGCAAGATGTGGATCACCA
The DNA here is from genome assembly GCF_044743525.1 of Pseudomonas sp. NPDC087598. Classification (NCBI taxonomy): domain Bacteria; kingdom Pseudomonadati; phylum Pseudomonadota; class Gammaproteobacteria; order Pseudomonadales; family Pseudomonadaceae; genus Pseudomonas; species Pseudomonas sp. NPDC087598. The sequence goes on from NZ_JBIUWQ010000013.1 coordinate 56,027, forward strand.
ACTCGCCAAGCGCGGACTTCATCTGCCTGCTGGCCAACACTTCCGACGACAAGCCACACATCAACAAGTCGCTGATCATGGTGCCGATGAACACGCCCGGCATCAGCCTCAGCTCGCATCTGGACAAACTCGGCATGCGCAGTTCGGAAACCGCTCAGGTGTTTTTCGACAACGTGCGCGTGCCGCAGCGCAATCGCATCGGCCATGAAGGCGCGGGTTTCATGATGCAGATGCTGCAGTTCCAGGAAGAACGCCTGTTCGGCGCGGCGAACATGATCAAGGGCCTGGAATACTGCGTCGACAGCACCATCGAGTACTGCAAGGAGCGCAAAACCTTCGGCAACGCACTGATCGACAATCAGGTGATCCACTTTCGCCTCGCCGAATTGCAGACCGAAATCGAATGCCTGCGGGCACTGGTCTATCAGGCCACCGAGCAGTATGTGAAAGGTCAGGACGTCACCCGCCTGGCGTCGATGGCCAAGCTCAAGGCCGGGCGTCTGGGCCGTGAGGTCAGCGACAGTTGCCTGCAGTATTGGGGCGGGATGGGCTTCATGTGGGACAACCCGGTGGCCCGCGCCTATCGTGATGTGCGGCTGGTGTCGATTGGCGGCGGCGCCGACGAAATCATGCTGGGGATCATCTGCAAACTGATGGGCATCCTGCCGGGGAAAAAGAAATGAGCGACCTGCCGGAATGCCAGACGCTGTTGCTCGAACGGCATGGCGGCGTGCTGCATATCACCCTCAATCGCCCAGAAAGCCGCAATGCGATGAGCCTGCAGATGGTCGCTGAATTGCGCGCCGTACTGGCCGCCGTTCACGATGACCGCGCCGTGCGCGCATTGGTGCTCAGCGGCAGTGGCGGGCATTTCTGCGCCGGTGGCGACATCAAGGACATGGCCAGCGCCCGCGCCCAGGGTGCCGAGGCTTATCGCGATTTGAACCGCTCGTTCGGCGCGCTTCTGGAAGAGGCACAGCACGCGCCGCAAGTGCTGATCTGCCTGTTGCAGGGAGCGGTGATGGGCGGCGGCTTTGGTCTGGCCTGCGTCAGCGATATCGCGATTGCCGATCACAAGGCGCAATTCGGTCTGCCGGAAACCAGTCTCGGCCTGTTGCCGGCGCAGATCGCGCCGTTTGTTGTGCAGCGTATCGGCCTGACCGAGGCGCGCCGACTGGCGTTGACCGCCGCACGTTTCGACGGCCATCAGGCGCGGCGGCTGGGGCTGGTGCATTTTGTCGAGCAGGATGCGCAGGCGTTGGCCGAGCGGCTGGATGAAGTGCTGCAACATGTCTTGTGCTGCGCGCCGGAGGCGAATGCGCTGACCAAGCAATTGTTGCTCGCCAGTGCCGGGCAGCCGTCGAGTGAGTTGCTCGATGAGGCGGCGCAATTGTTCAGCGAAGCAGTGACCGGCACCGAGGGAGTCGAGGGAACCCTGGCGTTCATGCAAAAACGTAAACCCGGGTGGGCCCTTTAAAGGCATCGCGAGCAGGCTCACTCCTACAAGGGGATTTGCGTCATTTACAAAACCTGTAGGAGTGAGCCTGCTCGCGATGAGGCCAACACATTCACCGCCACAATTTCAGGAACAAGACCATGCCCGCCATCCACAAAATCCTGATCGCCAACCGCGGTGAAATCGCCTGCCGCATCCAGCGCACCGCCCAGGCTTTGGGCTACCGCACCGTCGCTGTTTTCAGCGACGCCGATGCCGATGCGCTGCACGTACAAATGGCCGATCAAGCCGTGCACATCGGCGCCGCGCCCGTGCAGCAGTCCTACCTGAGCATCCCGAATATCCTTGACGCCGCCCGCCGCAGCGGCGCCGATGCGATCCACCCCGGCTACGGCTTTCTTTCGGAAAACGCCGAATTCGCTCGTGCCTGCGAACAGGCCGGCCTGACCTTCATCGGCCCGAGCCCCGCCGCCATCGAACTGATGGGCAGCAAACGCCTGTCGAAAATCGCCATGCTCGACGCCGGTGTGCCCTGCATCGCGGGCTACCAAGGCGCAGCACAGGACGACGCAACGTTGCTGCGCGAAGCCGAACGCATCGGTTATCCGCTGATGATCAAGGCCAGCGCCGGGGGCGGCGGTCGCGGCATGCGTCTGGTGCACAGCACGGCTGAACTGCCAGCGCAGTTGCGCACCGCACGTTCTGAAGCACTGAATGGATTTGGCAGCGACGAACTGATCCTTGAACAGGCACTGATTGACCCGCGCCATGTCGAGGTGCAGCTGTTTGGCGACCACCACGGCAACCTGATCTACCTCGGCGAACGTGACTGCTCGATCCAGCGCCGCCATCAGAAAGTCATCGAAGAAGCGCCCTGCCCGGTGATGACTGCCGAGTTGCGTCAAACCATGGGTGATGCCGCGCTCAAGGCCGGGCGTGCGGTGAATTACGTCGGCGCCGGTACCGTGGAATTTCTGCTTGATGCGCGCGGGCAGTTCTACTTTCTGGAGATGAATACCCGCCTGCAAGTGGAGCATCCGGTAACCGAGTTGATCACCGGGCTCGATCTGGTCGCGTGGCAATTGTCGGTTGCCGAGGGCCGGCCTTTGCCGCTGACCCAGGAGCAAGTCCAGCTCAATGGTCATGCCATGGAGGTGCGACTCTATGCTGAAGATCCGGCACAGGGCTTTCTGCCACAGACCGGCCGTATCGAGGCTTGGGAACCGGCGTTCGGGCACGGTGCACGCATCGATCATGGCCTGTGCGAAGGCCAATCGATCAGCCCGTTTTATGACCCGATGCTCGGCAAACTGATCGCCCATGGCGCCACCCGTGAAGAGGCGCGGCGCAAACTGCTGCGTGCGGTGCAAGACACGGTATTGCTCGGTGTGCAAAGCAATCAGCGACTCCTCGACAGACTGCTGCAACACCCGCAGTTCGTCAGCGGCGAATTCAGCACCGGGTTCATCGCGCAGCATTTCAGCGATCACCCGTGCCTGCACAGCTACACGCCGAGCGTCGAAGAACTGGCGATCGCCGCGACGCTGTTTTATCTGGCCTCCGCGCAACAACATCGCGCACCGTTAAGCCATTGGCGCAACAACGCCAGCATGCCGCTGCACTATCGGCTTGGCCTTGATGAGCAAAACTGGAGTGTGCAACTGCTCAAATGCCCGGGCGATGTAATTCAGGTACAAATCGCCGAGCGCACGCTCCAGTTGAAGCTCGTCGATCACAGCGCCACTTCGGTAACGCTGGAAATTGACAACCTGCGCCAACGTCACGCCTATCGCCTCAATGCCGGACACCTCTGGCTGTTTACCCATCCCGGCAGCGTGCGCCTGGAGGATCGAACTCATGCCGTGATCGGCAGTCAGACCAGCGTCAGCTCCGGCACCTTGAAGGCGCCGATGGACGGCGCCATCGTCGACGTACTGGTCAGCGAAGGCAGTCCGGTCAGCAAAGGTCAGTTGCTGGTGGTGCTGGAGGCAATGAAAATGGAGCACCCGCTCAAGGCCGGCATCGACGGCGTACTCAAGCGGGTGCAGGTCAAGGTCGGCGATCAGGTAAAAAATCGTCAGGTTCTGTTGCAGGTCGAGTAGTCATCCAGGCGCAAACGCAGGGTTTGACTACGCTCTGAATAATCAGGACGCGGAAATCAGGAACCCTGCGATGCCACACTGGCTGGTCATTGATCTGGAAGCCACTACCGACGAGGGTGGCTGGCCGGTCACGGAAATGGAAATTATCGAGATCGGCGCCACGCTGGTCGATCGTGCAGGTCGCGAGCAGGATCACTTTCAACGCTTCGTCAAACCGACACGGCGACCGTTGCTGACGCCTTTCTGCCGTGATTTGACCCACATTACCCAGGCCAATATCGATACGGCGCAGCCCTTGACCGAGGTCTGGCCGGCATTCGAGCGCTGGCTCGCCCAGCATCAGACACGCCTCGAAGGCTGGGCCAGTTGGGGCGACTATGACCGCAAGCAGTTGCTTCAGGAATGGCAGCGGCTGCAACTCGACAGCGCACTGAGTCGAGTGCCACACATGAACCTCAAGCAACGTTTCGCCAAGGCCCGGCGCCTGGAGCGGCCGCTGGGGCTCAACGGCGCGCTGCAACTGGCGGGCATGCAGTTCAGCGGTCAACAACATCGAGCGCTGGAGGATGCGCGCAATACCGCGCGGTTGCTGCCGCTGGTTCTGCCGCTTTAGGGGCGTGACGGCGCCAAAAGCCTTGTGCATACTGGCCGCCTCACTTTTTAGCCCTTTTCGAGGAATCGCCCATGTTTAAAGTCAACGAGTACTTCGACGGCACCGTCAAGTCGATCGCCTTTGGCACGCCTGAAGGTCCGGCGACCATCGGCGTCATGGCCCCGGGCGAATACGAATTCGGCACCAGCCAGCGTGAAATCATGCACGTGGTCTCCGGCGCCCTGACCGTCAAACTGCCGGACAGCAGCGATTGGGAAACCTTCGCCGCCGGCAGCCAGTTCAACGTGCCGGCCAACAGCAAGTTTCAGTTGAAAGTCGCCGTCGACACCGCTTACCTGTGCGAGTACCGCGGCTAAACCCACGGATTTTATCGCAGCAAAAAAATGCCCGTGTCCAACGACACTGGCATTTTTTGTTTGAGTGACGGCTACTCGAGAATTTCCACGGGCATGCCGACCTCAAGACGACCGTTGCGGTCATTCACCAGATTCTGCCCAAACATCGCCCCGTCAGCCTGGGCGCGCGTTTTCTGCAACGTCGCCAGCGGTTCGCGATCCACACTGCGCTCACCGGTTTGCGGATCGATGGTGGTGAGAATGCAGCGTGAGCACGACTTGACCACGCGGAACTCGACATCGCCAATGCGGATGCGCTTCCAGCCATCCTCGGCGTAGGCCTCGCTGCCCTCGATGACCAGATTCGGCCGGAAGCGCAGCATCTCCAGCGGACGGCCGACCTTTTGCGAAAGGTCCTGCAGCGACGCCTCGCCGATCAGCAGCAAAGGAAAACCGTCGGCAAATGCCACCTGGTCGTCATCCTTGCCGTAGCCAGCCTGAGTGGTCCGCGCACGATCCAGCGGCACTTGCACCAGACGGGTCGGTTTACCGATGAAGTCGCTGACCCAACGGGCCGCTTCATCGCCGGCATCAGGGACACGCAAGGTGTCACGCCAAATCGTCACACCACGCAGATCGGCGTCGTCGCCCGGCAAGGCGATTTCAATCGAGGCCTGCTCGGGCGCACTCAGGGTCAAACCGCCCTGAGCATTCCATAGCGCCGATAACTGGCTCATTTTCGCTTCGGCACGCTGGGTCAAAAAGCGGCCACTGGCCTCATCCACCAGCATCCAGCGTCGATCGCCCTCAAGCCCCAGCTTGTCCAGGCCGATCCCTTGCAGAATCTCGCCTTTGCCGGATTTCAACGGGTAACGATAAAGCGCGCTCAGACGCAGCATGGCCAGCTCCCTGACGGACAAAAACGCCACCCTATACGAGCTTTATCGGCGAATCAAAGGCTGAATGAATCCATTAGAAAATGAGCCCTGTGGCGAGGGGATTTATCCCCGATGGGTTGCGGAGCAGCCCCTCTTTCGATTTCAAGAAAGGGACATTCCGTAGCGCATCGGCGATAAATCCCCTCACCACAGGGTCATTTGCAGCAGGTATCAGGCCGGCACTTCGTCGAGCATCAGGCGCTGACGCACCACGTCGACCAGTTTGTCCGGCTGGAATTTGGAGAGGAAGTTGTCGCAACCGACCTTTTTCACCATCGAGTCGTTGAAGCTGCCGGACAACGAAGTGTGCAACACCACGTACAGACCACGCAGACGCGGGTCGTTACGGATTTCGGTGGTCAAGCGGTAGCCGTCCATTTCCGGCATTTCCGCGTCGGTGAACACCATCAGCAGTTTGTCGGTCATGTTCACGCCAGTGTCAGCCCAGGCCTTGAGCATGTTCAGTGCCTTCAGGCCATCGCTGGCGATGTGCATTTTCACGCCGAGCTGGCCGAGGGTGTCACGCAATTGCGACAGCGCCACATTGGAGTCATCCACCAACAGCACTTCGCGGCCACGGGCGCGCTCCAGCACCGGGTCATCCAGCTTGTCGCGCGAGACCTTGGCGTTGTACGGGACGATTTCGGCGAGGACTTTCTCGACGTCGATGATTTCCACCAATTGATCGTCGACTTTGCTGATGGCCGTCAGATAGTGCTGGCGGCCCGCGCTGGTCGGCGGCGGCAGAATGGCTTCCCAGTTCATGTTGACAATGCGGTCTACGCCGCCGACGAGGAATGCCTGCACCGAACGGTTGTATTCAGTGACGATGATGGTGCTGTTCGGACCCGGCACCAGCGGACGCATGCCGATCGCCTGGGACAGATCGATCACCGGCAAGGTCTGCCCGCGCAAGTTGACCACACCGCAGACAAATGGGTGACGCTGAGGCATCAGGGTCAACTTCGGCAGTTGCAGCACTTCCTGAACCTTGAACACGTTGATCGCGAACAATTGGCGTCCGGCCAGGCGGAACATGAGAATTTCCAGGCGATTCTCACCCACCAGTTGCGTGCGTTGGTCTACCGTGTCGAGAATGCCGGCCATCAATGACTCCTGGGCTTGTTCTGATGAATTCACTAGAAAGGGTTATCGGCTGCGCGTAGCGAATCTTGATCCCCGCAAAGTTCGAGATCAAAATGCCATATCCGGGCATTGATGTCACATTAACATCATGCTTTACTGGCCCCGTGATTTTCATCTGCTACAGTCTTTGCGGCGCGACCTCGGTTTGCACTGTAGGTTCCCGCGTCTAAGGGATTCCCCTAGTAACAATCAGGCCCAACCTGATATTCGCAATATCCAATAGCCATTAATGTGACGCCATTCTCATTGCATGAACGGAGTCAGGCTATTGTGTGCGATCGCAGTTCAGCGGAACCAAACCCACTGCACCCCCTCAGCCTGTGCACTTGCACGTCTGGGCGCGATCTTCCGTCGATCCATGATCGTCGCCACACACGGCATTCCCTCATCAGACATGACGTTGTGGAGATAAGCATGCCAATCGACCGTAAAGAGTGGGCGCAACGCTTCCCCGAATTTCTTGTCGAGGCTGAAACGCTCCTGGCGAAGTCCGAAGAATGCCTCAGCCATCTGCAGTTGATCAGTAACGACAGGGACGCCATCGACTGCATGCTCAGCACCCTCCTCAAGCTTGCAAGCCGCGCTGAAGCCCTGGCGCTGGAGGCGATTTCCGAGTTCTCCCTGCACATTTATGGCTTGCTCAACCTGGCACAAGACCACGTCGACCTGCACGAGCAGGCCCTGGATGCCTTGAAGGACTGCTTCACACTGATGGCCTGGCAACTTGAACTGGTTGATCAGAGCACCGGACAACTGAGCCTGGACGATAGCGAACAAACCTCACTGATCGAAGCATTCGCCTTTCAGGTCGGTCAGCCTCAGTTTCAGCCGGCCCTTACAATCAAACGTTTGCCACTGCTGTCTTATCCCTCGGAACGGCAGGCCTGAGCCGGCACGTATCGAGGGTCGCGAAACATCAGCACTGCCTGTCGCAATTGAATAATTCATACCTGCCAGCGACAAGTCGAATTAAATAATCACACCTGACAGCAACGGAATTTTCCAGCCGGGCTCAGGGTTTGCCTGTGTCCAAAGATTACAACTTCAGGCGATCTCGATATCTGTCGAACACAATAAATCGACTTTTTTCCATTATGGAACTCACGTCCAATATGGCGTAATTCCTGACCCATTGGACATATATAGCAAACGCGACCAACGGTATCTTAAGTGGTATTATGCCGCCCACTAATTGCTCTCAACTTAATGGCACAGTGATTTCAGAGATAAGCATCCGTTGAAGTTGGCGGTCGAATACATTCACTGAACCACGTTGAAACCAATAACATAATTGACAGCATTTTCAGACAGAGACTCGCCTGCCACCGGCCGGTCTACCCGCAGCGAACATCCATTGGCTCCATCCGTTATGTACGCCAGCCTCAAGTCAATCACTACATGGCCACCCTCCCGGGAAAACGCACGCCGGTTCACACTCATACTGTGTGTCGCGGCAACGCTCGGCAGCCTGCTGACCTATGGTTTTTCCACGCAACTTTGCCTGGGATTGCTACTGCTGAACATCGCGGCCACCGCCTGCGTCTGGGTGCAATATCGGTTGTCACGCAAATCGATCAAGTTTCAGCCACAGGAACTCGCTGACCGTTTGCTGGAAGTCCAGGAAAACGAGCGCCATCGGCTCAGCCGCGAGTTACACGACGATATCGGCCAATTGCTTACAGCCGCCAAACTGCAGAGCGACTGGCTCAAGCGGCGCATGCCGGAAGATCTGCAGGAACACTGCACGGCGCTGTGCGACATCCTTGAAGAAACGCTCAACAAGGTGCGCGACGTTTCCGCCATTCTCAATCCACGCCAGCTGACCAGCCTGGGTCTTGAAGCCAGCCTGCGTGCGCATCTGCTCAAGACATTGACCAATACCAGCGTGCACTGGAGCCTCGATTGCCAGCAGCGCCTCAACGGCCTCCCGGAAGAAATGGCGGTCGCCGCCTTTCGTATTACCCAGGAGGCCGTTACCAATATCCTGCGTCACGCGCAGGCGAAGAATCTGTTGATACGCGTGCAACGCCTGCCGAAGGGCCTGACATTGCTCATCAGCGATGACGGGCAGGGATTTGCCCCGGCCGCCAATCCGGGTCGCGAAGGACAACGGGGCATGGCCGGGATGGCCGAACGAATCGAACAATTGGGCGGCACCCTGAGCGTCATCAGCGAGCCGGGCAAAGGCACACAAATCGAAGCACTTTTCCCCTGGGCGCCCCGTGCACTCGAGCGGGCCAGTACGAATAAGGTTCTGCGTTGACTTGTAACTTACTTCTGGTGGATGACCACTCGCTGATCAGGGCCGGCGTGCGCGCTCTGGTGCTGGATATTCCCGGTTACGCGGTGATTGGCGAGGCCAGTGACGGCTCGCAGCTGCTCGAAATGGTCGAGCAACTGAACCCCGACATCGTGCTGCTGGATATTTCCATGAAAGAAACCGGCGGCCTCGAAGCCCTGCAACGGCTCAAGCGAGTGCGTCCGCAGAGCAAGGTGCTGATCCTGTCGATGCACACGGACCCGGCGTTGATCATGCAGGCGCTGGAGTCCGGCGCTCACGGGTATCTGCTCAAGGACACCACGGCCACCGAACTCGAACACGCGCTGGAAGCCCTGCGTAACAACGAGCGCTACCTGAGCCCTGCCATCGCCCATACGGTGATCAACCAGGCATTGACGCGTAATCAGAAGCAGCAGCCGGAAATCGCCGACTCGCACAATCTGACCGCCCGCCAGCTGGAAATCCTGCGCTTGATCGTGCGCGGGAAATCCACCCGGGAAATCGCCAACGGCCTGGGCTTGAGCATCAAGACCGTCGAGACCCACCGCTCGCAGATCATGAAACGTCTACAGATCTACGATGTGGCGGGCCTGGTGCTGTTCGCCGTGCGTGAACAGATCATCAGCCTGGACGATTGACAGCCGATTTGACGCTCAATAATGGCGAGTCCTGCGGCAAGTGGATCTGCAACGCCGCCGGCCTCGCCTCGAACCGCATGCTGTCGCCTTCCAGCGGTTCACCATCAAGGTTGATATAAAGGCCCTCGGCGACTTTGATTTCGACCCAAGGCAAACGGGTCCGGACAAACATGTTGTCGATGCCAAAACCATCACTCAGCAGATTCTTCAATGTGCCGACCAGCTCCTGAGGCGCCGGCAAGATACTGATATCCAGCAAGCCGTCATCAGCCAGTGCCTGCGGACACAAAACATGCCCGCCGCCGGCCTGACGGCCATTACCGATCCCCAACGCCAGCAGTTCACCGCTCCAGTGGAAATCGGGCCCTTGCAACTCGCCATAAGCGGCATGCAGCTCGCTGAATCGGGACAGACCGGTAAACAGATAGGCCGCACCGCCCAATACTTTTTTCAGATCCTCTGACGTATTGGCCGTGACCTGACTGCCGAAACCGCCGGTGGCCATGTTGAGGAAAATCTGCCCGCCCACCTCCCCCAAATCAATGTCACACGCAGGTACGTCCAAAAGCTCGAGCGCTGCTGCCGGTTCCAGTGGTACTCCCGCCGCGCGGGAAAAATCGTTGGCGGTTCCCAACGGCAAAAGCACCAGACTGGCTTTCCCCGGATGCGCCGCGAGGGCTTCGGCGATATCGCGCAAAGTACCGTCGCCGCCGCCGGCAATAATCTTCGTGTAGCCCTCCTTCAGCGCTTGCTCAACCCAACGCTGAGCATCTCCCGCCTCCCAGGTCAGGCGCACCGCCAGCTCCCAGCCTTGCTTGCGTTTGTCCTCGACCGCAGTGCGAACCGCCTCGTTCGCGGCCTGCTTGCCATGCAGAATCAATAGCGCCCGGCGCTCATTCATAGCGTCACTCCCTGAATTGAATCGGTTGAGTCATCTTGACCACTGCAGCACGCAAAAAAGCCGCAAAAAATGACAATTAATTCAAGCTTCCAATCGAGGCGTCCTACACGCCGGTATTTTTTCTTACAAAACATGCGGAATCGGCTCAATTGACCTCGCTCGACCATTGGGTCACCGTGCGCTGGCGATATCAAACATCAACCGAACACCACAAGGACGTGCAAGTAATGAGTGGATACACCCCGAAGGCTTTTAAAAGTTCAAAAGATGGAACAGGTCGCCAACGAATTTCGGAAAATGCCGGTGGGTACTTCCATGCAAAGCCATGAAGCCAGAATGCCAGTGAGTCCGGTTGCCCCTCTCGCCGATAATCGTGCGAATCACAAATCCGAATTCAAGAACAGCGCCAAGACCACTGGAGAAGTTGATATGGAACCTCGTGTCATCGAATTGGAGGCTCACCTCAAATACATTCGAAGAGACATGGATGAAGTTCGAGGTGACGTCAAGACGATCAAACACCGCCTCGCCTATTCGGCGGGTGCAACAGCGGTAGTGCTGGTTTTGCTGGGTTGGGTAGCCAATAGCCGATTCGACCAGCTGGTAACACTGATCAGCAACTGATCGAATGAAACGACGCAGGCATCGACCGGGTCAGCCGACGCCTGCGTTTGCAAGACAGGGCTCAGCCCAGAAGATCACTCAGAGGGATGAAAACCACCGTGTCCCCTTCTAGCAGCGTCGTGCCCTCCGGCACTTCCACCAGGCCGTCAGCCCACGCAGCACTGCGCAGCACCCCCGAGCTCTGGTTGCGGTAAATCGTTGCCCGCCCTTGCTCGATACGTCCACGCAGGTATTCACGCCGATTCCCGGCAACAGGCCAGGTGAAACCCGCCGGCAGCGTAAACCTCAGAGGCTCGACGTCCTGCACCCCCTGACGGCGCAACAGGTAAGGCCGGGTCAGCAAGGCAAAGGTCACCAGCGTCGAAGCGGGATTCCCCGGCAAACCGATGACCGGCACATTGCGGAAATGGCCGAATGTCAGCGGTTTTCCTGGCTTGATCGCCAGTTTCCACAGCGCCAGTTCACCCTCTTCGCGCAGGGCGATACCGAGGAAATCCGCCTCGCCCACCGATACGCCACCGGTGGAAAGAATCAGGTCAACATCCTGCAACTCACCCAGACGAGCGCGAGTGGTGGCCAGATCATCCGGAAGAATACCGGCATCGATCACTTCACAGCCCAGACGCTGCAACCAACTGCACAACACCACCCGATTACTGTTGTAAATCTGCCCCGGGCCCAATGCCTGACCTGGCTCGACCAATTCGTCGCCGGTGGAAATCACTGCCACTCGAACCTTGCGTACAACGTTCAGTCCGGCGCAGCCCAGCGATGCGGACAAGCCTTGCTCAATCGGCCCGAGTCGGGTGCCGGCCGGCAGAATCAACTCGCCGACCTTGGTTTCCTGACCTTGCGGGCGAATGTTCTGACCGATCGTCATCGGTTCGATGAAGCGCACGCAACCATCAGCCTGAACGTCAGCGTTTTCCTGCATCTCCACGCAATCGGCGCCCGGCGGTACCGGCGCCCCCGTGAAGATCCGCGCACACGTACCCGGTTGCAGTGGCTCGGGCGATTGCCCGGCGAACACCTTTTGACTGACTGGCAGGGGCGCACCCGTCCAGTCAGACAGATTCAGTGCATATCCATCCATGGCGCTATTGGGCCAGGGCGGCAGATCCAGCGTCGAAATCAGATCTTCTGCCAGCACTCGGCCCTCGACCTGAGCCAGTGGCAAATACTCACGCTCGACAATGGGCGAGGCTTCGGCCATTTCCAGCAGACGTGCGAGCGCAACTTCGACCGGCATCAGCGAGCCGGTCTTGCCCGGCTTACCCACGGGATTCACAAGGCGCCGCCTGTTTCAGATGCGGCACGAAATTGCACGGACGGTGACGCGCGTCCAGTTGCTCGCCAAGAATGCCGTCCCAACCGGTGCGCACGGCGTTGGTCGAGCCCGGCAAACAGCAAACCAGCGTGCCATTGGCCAAACCGGCCAGCGCACGGGATTGCACGGTCGAGGTACCGATATCGGCGACCGAAATCTGCCGGAACAACTCGCCAAATCCATCCACTTGTTTGTCGAGCAGACAGGCCACCGCTTCCGGCGTGCTGTCGCGACCGGTAAACCCGGTGCCACCAGTGATCAGCACAACCTGCACGACATCGTCAGCGATCCAGTTGGCGACTTGCGCACGAATTTTGTAGAGGTCATCTTTGAGCAGTACCCGCGCCGCCAGATGGTGGCCGGCCGCCGCCAGACGGTCGACAAAGACCTGACCTGAGGTATCGGTTTCCAGGGTTCGGGTATCGCTAACAGTCAGTACCGCAATATTGAGCGGCACGAAAGGTACATCAGCCTTGGCTTTCATAGGCTCGTCCAGTTGTAGGAGAAACAGCCCGGTGTTATATCACAGCGCCCCATTTTTTCGCCGCCCCTGTGGAGAGCTGCCATGACCTCGAACACGCAATTGCCGCCCTGCTCCATCCTGCTCCTGGCAGGCGGACGCGGCCAACGCATGGGCGGTCAGGACAAAGGCCTGGTGGAATGGCAAGGCGAGCCGTTGATTGCGCATTTGCAGCGCAAGGCACGTCCACTGACCGATGACTTGATCATCTCCTGCAACCGCAATCGAGAACGTTACGCGCCGTATGCCGATCAGTTGGTGGGGGACGACGAGGACGATTTTCCCGGGCCGCTGGCCGGCATTCGTGCTGGCCTGAAAGCCGCGCGCCACACGCACCTGCTGGTATTGCCCTGCGACGTTCCGCGGATCGACAGTGCTTTACTGCAGGACATGCGTGAAGCCGCCCAACAGAATCCTGAAAAACCTTTAATGTTGCGACATGACGAGCATTGGGAACCTTTGTTGTGCGTGATTCCGGTCGCCCTGCTTGCCGCATTCGAAGACGCCTGGAACGCCGGTGAACGCAGCCCCGGACGGGTCATGCGCAGTCTTGGCGCCACGGCATTGCAATGTCCCGACAATGACCCGCGGCTGGCCAACCTCAATACCCCCGAACTGTTAAGTTCGCACAACACTGTGTCAGACTGACAGCATTCAAGGAACTCTCACGCCTTGTATACGTCTCAAGCTCAGTAACCAAAAGAATTCCCATTCGGAGACACACTCATGACTCAACGGACCCTCGCCACTTTCATGCTCGCACTGGGCCTGGCTACCCTCGCCGGTTGCTCCTCGCCGACAGTGATCACCTTGAATGACGGTCGCGAAATCCAGGCCGTCGACACCCCGAAATACGATGACGATTCGGGTTTCTACGAGTTCAAACAGCTGGACGGCAAAGAAACTCGCATCAACAAGGATCAGGTTCGTACCGTTAAAGAGCTTTAAGCTCTGGGTCGACACCGGATACAGAAAAGCCCGCATTCATGCGGGCTTTTTCATGGGCGCTGGAAAAGGCTGCGAAGTCACCACTGCAGAGTGATGCGGCTTTCGAATTCGCGCTCCTCGCCAGTCACCGGGTCGATGAAACGCAACCCTTGCGCGAGCAGTTTCAGCGGATTGGCGTAATCATCCTCGACGTCTTTCAACACATCCGGATAAAACGGGTCGTTGCAGATACTCGCCCCCAGCGCGGTCATGTGCACACGCAACTGATGTTTCTTGCCGGTCACCGGATACAGGCCATAACGCCAGAGATCGCCGTTTTTCTCTCGAACCTCTACCGCCGTTTCGGTGTTGCTGACCCCCGGGCCTTCCTGCATGCGGAAAAACGGCTCGCCATCGACCAGACGACTTTTGTGCACCAGAGGGAATTCCAGTCCAGGCAATGCCGGAGCAATGGCTTCATAGCGCTTGTCGATCTGCCGCGTCGGAAACAGCGACTGATACGCGGAACGGGTTTGCGGATTGGCCGAGAAAATCACCAGCCCCGCCGTATGCCGGTCAATTCGGTGCAAGGGCACCAGATGAGGATTGTCCAGGCGGCGGATCAGCCTGCGCAGCAGGGTCTGCTCGACATATTCGCCGGCCGGCGTCACCGGCAGGAAATGCGGTTTGTCCGCCACCACCAGATGCTCATCGGCATAGAGGATCGATTCGACCACCGGAATCGATTTTTCATCCGGCACTTCACGAAAGTAGTGAATCCGCAGGCCTTCCTTGTAGGCCAGGTCCAGCGCAATCGGCTGCCCCTGTCCATCCAGTACCCGGCCCCGAGCGATTCGATCCAGCCATTGCTCGCGGCCAATGGCACTGAAATGCTCGCACAGACAGTCGAGTACGGTCAGCCACGGCCCCGGCGGCAGATAAAGTGTACTGGCCTGATTCTGTGCAGCAGAAAACGTTGATGTGGACATACGGAAATTCGAACCCTCAAGGCAGGCCGGCATTATCCAACACTGCAGGGAACGAACCTAGTCTTCAGGCAGGAATCGATTTGAGCGCCGCCGCTTCCGTGAACTCCTTGAGCCAGCGCAACACGTCGACAGCCTCCCAGCGGCCCGGGTCATACAAGGCGTAAAGCAGCCCCTGATAACCGACCACATCCAGTTGCCGGTGATACCCGGCGCGCTGAAACAAGGCTTCGATTTCGGCAAAACAGGTGTTGAAATGCAGTTTATTGAATGGCGTCTTGCCTTCCGTGACCAGCCCGTCCAGGCGCAGTTCGAGAACGGCCTCGCGCACCACGTCAACCGACATCCGGTTCACGCTGTTCTTCAACTGTTCGACATTGACCACGGTTCATCCCTCTGACCCAATTACTGTACGGACATACAGTAACCGAATAAACCGAAAAGTGCCAACGGAAGGATTGTCGGTGGCGACCAGCGGAATGACGCGGAAATCGGGTCAACGAAGAAATGCCACGACCTCATCGGCACTGAACGGCCAACCCAGTTCCGCCCCGGTATCGACTCGGCGCAGCACGGGAATCCGCAGGCTGTAAGCCTCAAACCAGGACTCGTCATCAGCAATATCCACCAGTTCGACAAGCAGCCCGTGCTCGACAAACGGCATCAGTTCAGCTTCCGCGACTTCACACAAGTGACACCCCAAGGTGCCGAACAGCTGACATTCAGGAGGCATGATTGCTCGACCCAAAAATAGTGCGCCTATTCTAGGCCGCTGCCGAAAACCCGTCGAGCCAGCGCCGCCCAAAGGTTTCAGCGAATCGACTGTGTTTGACTGGCAAAACCCTGACGCAAATCAGTCCGCTGAAAAACCAATTACGCGATGCTCCGCGACTTTTTGCCTCTACGCTTGAAAAGCCAGAGCCTGACATCGGAGTGTCTAGTGTTTGCCAACCTGTTGATCATCCTCGCCTCGTCCCTCGTGGTGATTGCCCTGTTCCGTCGCCTGCGACTGCCACCGGTATTGGGTTACCTGTGCGTGGGATTGCTGGTCGGGCCGAGTGCATTCGATTGGGTCAACGAGAGCGAACATCTGCCCGACGTAGCTGAACTGGGCGTGGTGTTCCTGCTGTTTTCGCTGGGCCTGGAGTTTTCCCTGTCAAAAATGATTGCGCTGCGCCAGGTGGTGTTTCGCCTGGGCAGCCAGCAAGTGCTGATCACTGCGGCACTGCTGGGTCTGCTGTTGATGTTGCTGGGAATGCCGATGACGCCCGCCCTTTTACTCGGTGCCGGACTGTCGTTGTCCTCCACGGCGATCGTTACCAAGGAACTGGGCAGCCTCGGCGAGGTGTTCAGCAGTCACGGCCAGAATGCTGTCGGCGTTTTGCTGTTTCAGGACGTGGTTGCGGTACTGCTGCTGACCCTGGTTCCGGTGTTCGCCGGGAGCAGCGATCAGGCCTGGTACTGGGCATTGCCACTGACCCTGGCGAAAACCGTGGTGCTGTTTGTCGGCCTGCTGCTCGCCAGTCGCTGGTTGTTGCCTCGACTGTTCCATGAAGTCGCCGCCTCGCGCTCGGCAGAACTGTTTGTGCTGTTGGCTCTGGTGATTGTGCTGCTGACCGCATGGCTCACCCATCTGCTCGGCCTGTCCCCTGCACTTGGCGCATTTCTCGCCGGCATGCTGCTGGGCGAAAGCCATTACCGGCATCAGATCGAAGCCGATATCCGGCCCTTCCGCGACATTCTGCTCGGGGTGTTTTTTGTCAGCATCGGCATGCTGATCGACCTGCAGTTGTTCGTCAGTCACAGCCTCTTGATCCTCGGCCTGACCCTCGGTTTGATGGTGATCAAAGGCGTCGTGGTGGCGCTGCTGGTGAAGTGGCGCGGCAGTGACAGTGAAACGGCGTGGCGCAGCGGTCTGGCCCTGGCTCAGGGCGGCGAATTCTGTTTCGCGCTGATGGCGCAGATGCAACAGAACAATCTGATGCCTGCAGAGTTGGGCGCGATGTTGCTCGCGGCGACGTTCTGCTCGATGCTGCTGACACCCTTGTTGCTGCGTGCGGCGCCACGTATTGCTCTGGCCCTGCACCGCAAGCCCAATCAGGAAGCACAGATCGAGGAGATCAGCGCGCTCAACGCCGACCTCGACAAACACGTGGTGATTTGCGGATACGGGCGCGTTGGTCAATCCATCGGCCGCTTCATGCGCAACGCGAAGCAGCCTTACATCGCTCTGGACAACGATCCGGTGCGCGTACAGGAGGCCGCCGCCGGGGAAAGTGATGTGCATTACGGCGATTCTTCACGCGCCGATCTGCTCACCGCCGTTGGCCTGATGCGCGCGCGTTTGCTGGTGATCGCCGTGGATCAGAGCGATATCGCCTTGCACATCCTCAAGGAAGCCCGCCGCCTCAATTCGCATGTGCCGATTCTGGTGCGTACCCGCGACGACAGCCAATGGGCCGAACTGAAAGCCGCCGGCGCCACCGAAGTGGTGCCGGAGTTGTTGGAGTCGAGCCTGATGCTCGCGTCGCACGCGTTGATCATGCTCGGTTTGCCAGCGCATCAAGTGCAGGAGAAAGTCGATCAGGTACGCATTGATCGCTATCGCCTGCTACACGGTTTTTATCCCGGGGCCGACGATGAGGAAACCTAATCCTGACTCACTGCGCCGATCTTGTGCAGCGACAGGTCAGCGCCGTAATACTCTTGTTCCTGACTCAGGCGCAGCCCATGCAGTGCCTTGATCGCACCATAAACCGCAAAACCACCGATCAGCGCCACCGCGACGCCGAGTGCGGTGCCGATCAACTGGCTGATCAGGCTCACGCCGCCAAGACCGCCGAGTGCGGTCTTGCCGAAGATACCGCAAGCGATCCCGCCCCACACGCCGCACAAACCGTGCAACGGCCACACCCCCAGCACATCGTCGATACGCCATTTGACCTGCGCCGCTGTAAAACACCAGACAAACAGAGCACCGGCGATGCCCCCGGTCACCAGAGCGCCGACAGGATGCATCAGATCGGAACCGGCGCAGATCGCCACCAGCCCGGCCAAGGGGCCGTTGTGCAGAAAGCCCGGGTCGTTGCGCCCGACGATCAACGCCGCCATCGTGCCGCCCACCATCGCCATCAACGAATTGACCGCCACCAGGCCGCTGACACCTTGCAAGGTCTGCGCACTCATCACGTTGAAGCCGAACCAGCCGACAATCAGAATCCACGAGCCCAGCGCCAGAAAAGGAATACTCGACGGCGCGAAGGCCACCAACCGGCCATCGCGATAACGTCCATTGCGCGGGCCGAGCAACAACACCGCCGCCAGCGCCAGCCAGCCGCCCATGGCGTGTACCACCACGGAACCGGCGAAATCATGGAACGCCGCACCGAACTGTGCCGTCAGCCAGGCTTGCAGGCCGTAGTTGCCGTTCCAGATCATCCCCTCGAAAAACGGATAGATGAACGCCACGATCAGTGCCGTCGCGCACAACTGCGGAACGAAGCGCGCGCGTTCGGCAATGCCGCCGGAAATGATCGCCGGAATCGCTGCGGCAAAAGTCAGCAGGAAGAAAAACTTCACCAGCCCATAGCCGTGATCGGCGCTCAGGACGGCCGCCGGCTGCATGAAGGTCACGCCGTAGGAGATCCAGTAGCCTATAAAGAAATAGGCCAAGGTCGAGACGGCAAAATCGCTGAGGATTTTCGACAACGCGTTGACCTGATTTTTCTGGCGAACCGTGCCGACTTCGAGGAAGGCAAAACCGGCGTGCATCGCCAGCACCATCACCGCGCCGATCAGAATGAACAACGTATTGGAGCTGTGAACCAGAGTCTCCACAGCGCTTTGCAGATTTTCCATAAAGAGGCAGACCTGAAAGGTAAAAAAGCACCAAAACAGTTCATGCGGGCATTTCATGCACCAAGTTGCGACTGATCGGTCACGGATCCGCAGGTCCGATGAACCGCTTTGGCGCACGAGGTCGATGTCCTGACACGAACCGGGATTATTTGAGTTAAGGTTTTGCGGCTTGCACGCCCGGCAACAGCGCACGGCTACCGGGCAACGCACCACGACATAGCAAAAGCTGTACCAGTCATTTGTACTGAACCTTCGCGCAAGGCTCATACTCGAACGCTTCAGACGCCACTTACGGAGATCCACCCATGGCCAGCATCAAGGCAAAGACTGCTCAAGACATTCTGATGAATGATTTCCAGACATTGGTCGCCGACACCGAACGGTTGCTCGAACACACCGCCACTCTGGCCGGTGATCAAGCGGATGAACTGCGCGAGCAGATCCACGAAAGCCTGTTGCGTGCACGGGAAACCCTGAAACTGACTGAAGACACCCTGCGCGACCGCGGTCAGGCTGCGGTCACCGCAACCGAAGATTACGTATCGGCCAACCCTTGGCAGTCCGTCGGCATCGCGGCCGGTGTCGGCTTCCTTATTGGCCTGCTGGCTACTCGGCGCTGATTATGTCGATCGGTGAATCCGGCCCGACTGCGGGCACCGCATCCTCCACGCGGCGTCTGGGCGCCGCCGTTCTTGGCTTGCTGCACAGTCATGTCGAGTTGTTCGGCATCGAGTTGCAGGAGCAGAAAGCACGCACTGTCAGCCTATTGCTGTTTGCAGGTCTGGCCCTGGTGTTTGCCCTGTTGCTGCTGGTCGGCTTGTCGACTTTGGTACTCATCGTGTTCTGGGACACCTATCGCCTGCCCGCGATCATCGGCCTGTGCGTGTTCTATACCCTGGCAGCGGCATTCTGCGGTTTGCGTTTGAAAGCTGCGGTTTTCGATGAATCCTCGCCCTTCCATGGCACCCTGGAAGAATTGGCCAATGATCGGGAGCGCCTGCTGCCATGAGCCTGCCTGAACTTCCCCACAACAGCTCCCGCCGGGAAATGCGCAAGGCACTGATTCGCCTGCGCATGGAAATGCACCGGCAGGAAATCCGTCATGAAGCCGGGCAAGTTCTGCAACCCCTGCAGCGCATGCGCGGCATGACGCAAAACCTGCAAGGTGGTTTCGGCATCAAACATGCTCCGCTGTGGGGTGTGGCCGCGGTCACGCTGCTGGGTTTTATCACCGGCAAGGGTGCGAAAAGTGGCGGCGTCGGTAGCCTGACCAGGCTGGTTCGTCTCGGCACCAGCCTCGGGCCGCTGATCCGGTTGGTCATGCAGAGTTCGGGCAAACGCTGACCTGACGCATCTGGCTACATTCTTGCAATGACGGCGGGATGAACCTCTTTATCCGGAGGTTCAATCCCGTGCGCCTACCCGGTCGACGGGGTTCAATCAGAACAAGAACGACTAAGGAGGCCCCGTGATCGACGGGCAACCGCTCGCCTGCTTTCAACCTTTCATCGATACCGCCACCGGACGCATTGCCGGCGTCGAAGCATTGGGCCGCCTGCGCCAGGCCGATGGGCAACTGACTTCGGTCGGACCACTGTTCGCCGACCCGCGCACGCCAGCCATCGCTTTGCGCCGCCTCGACCGGCAGATCCGTGACAACGCCCTGAGCCGTCTGCATGAAGCCCCCGTGGACTGGTTTCTCAGCCTGAACATGTCGCCGCGCTGGATCAGTCGCCTGCGTTCTGACCAAGCCCTGCCCAGCCTCAAGCAGATAGCGCGGCACGGTGTCGACCCGCAACGCATCGTCTTCGAAATCACTGAACTGGGCGGCAACAGCCAACGTCTGGCCGAAGTGGTGGCGCGTTATCGCGAGGCCGGCGCGCGAATCGCCATTGATGACTTTGGTGCCGGTTATTCGCAACTGGATCGAGTGCTGGCGCTGCAACCGGACATCCTCAAGCTCGACATGCGCCTGTTTCAGGCCGCCGCTCTCGGCGGACCGAGCAGCGACGTGGTCAAGGCTCTGGCGCAGATGGCCGAGAAGACCGGCTGCTGGATCATTGCCGAAGGGGTCGAGACAGAGGCCCAACTGAATTTCGCTCTGGAATGCGGATCGCGTTACGTGCAGGGCTTTCTGTTCGCCCGGGCCCAAGAGGCGTTTTATCCCACCGACGCGTTCGTGCAACGCTTTGCTGAGCTGCGCCAACGCTATGTCCAGCAGAAACTGGCAGAACGCGGGCGCTTGATGAAAATGCGCCAACAACTCAGCGAATTGATGGCGATTCTGCAGAGTTGGGCTCAGGCTCGTGCGCCGCTCAGCGCATTGCCACATTTGGAGGCCTTCCCATGGCTGCTGCGGTTTTATCAGTGCGACCGCCACGGCACGCAACTGACGCCTAACCTGGAATGGCGCCACAACGGCTGGGTCGCCGATAGTCGTTATATGGGGCACAACTGGTCATGGCGGCCGTACTTCTACCATTTGCTCGCCGAGGGCTGGGAGGAGCGCCGCCTGACCCTGTCCAACACCTACCGTGATGCCACCAGCAACCAATATTGCCTGACGGCCGGGCAGTTTTTCGACAATGGCGAACGCCTGCTGCTGATCGACATTGATGCGGCGGGACTGTAGTTCCGCTTGCAGGTGCGAGGCCGAACCCGGAAGCTAGGGCAATTCAGTCACCAGACGGAGAGAATCAGCCTTGGATTGGCAGACCCTGCTCAACCGCGAACGCCTCGGAAAGCCGCTGCACAGCCCGCAAGAACTCGGCCGCAGCCCTTTTCACAAAGACCATGACCGCATCATTTTCTCCGGCGCTTTCCGTCGCCTGGGACGCAAGACGCAAGTCCACCCGGTCAGCAGCAACGATCACATCCACACGCGCCTGACCCATTCGCTGGAAGTCAGTTGTGTCGGCCGTTCACTGGGCATGCGCGTCGGTGAAACCCTGCGTAGCGCCCTGCCGGAATGGTGCGACCCCAGCGATTTGGGCATGGTCGTGCAATCGGCCTGTCTGGCCCACGACATCGGCAACCCACCGTTCGGCCATTCCGGTGAAGACGCCATTCGCCACTGGTTTCAACAGGCCGCCGGGCGCGGCTGGCTGGACGGCATGAGCGAAGCCGAGCGTGGTGACTTCCTCAATTTCGAAGGCAATGCCCAGGGTTTCCGGGTGCTCACTCAGCTTGAGTACCACCAGTTCGACGGCGGCACCCGCCTGACCTACGCCACCCTCGGCACTTACCTGAAATACCCGTGGACGGCCCGTCACGCCGACTCTCTTGGCTACAAGAAGCACAAGTTCGGCTGCTATCAGAGCGAATTGCCGTTACTTGAGCAGATCGCCCACAAGCTGGGTCTGCCACAACTGGAGGACCAACGCTGGGCGCGCCACCCGTTGGTGTACCTGATGGAGGCCGCCGACGATATCTGCTATGCGCTGATCGACCTCGAAGATGGCCTTGAGATGGAGTTGCTGGAGTACGCCGAAGTCGAATCGCTGCTGCTCGGACTGGTCGGCGATGACTTGCCGGAAACCTATCGCCAACTTGGCCCGCAGGATTCGCGGCGGCGAAAACTGGCGATCCTGCGCGGCAAGGCCATCGAGCATCTGACCAATGCCGCGGCGCGGGCCTTCGTCGAGCAACAGGACGCATTGCTCGCCGGCACGTTGCAAGGGGACCTGGTCGAGCATATGCATGGCCCGGCCAAACGTTGCGTGCTCAACGCCAAGGACATCGCCCGCAAGAAGATCTTTCAGGACAAACGCAAAACCCTGCACGAAATCGGCGCCTACACGACGCTGGAGATCCTGCTCAATTCGTTCTGCGGCGCTGCTCTGGAACAACACAACGGGCGCACCCCATCGTTCAAGAGCCGGCGTATCCTCGATTTGCTCGGCAATAACGCACCGGATCCGCAGGGTTCACTGCACACGTCGTTTTTGCGCATGATCGATTTCATTGCCGGCATGACCGACAGCTACGCCAGCGACATGGCACTGGAAATGACCGGTCGCTCCAGTCACTGATCACGTAATGTTCAACTGGCCGGAAAAGTCGGCCAGTTGAATACATGACAATCACTTGCGCTGTCCGATATCGGAGACGATGCACGCGTTTTCAGCAATTTGGCGACGCAATGTAACCACATGATACAAACAACAAACTTTCCAGCAGCCACAATTTTTAAACATCTACAAAAAAGCCAGTTATAGCCAGCATTTGCAAAACATTCAAAGCTAACTATAAGCCATTGCAAATCCCGCACTTCCTTACGTCGAACCTAGTTCAGACGTAGTCCCTTTCCTCATTAATTGTAGGAATAATCCGATAGCACGACTGGAGCGATGTCAGTTCATGCGAGCACTCATTCATCTGAGCTAAGGTGCGCGCTTTATTCGTGCTTGTATGGGATTTGATTATGAACTCCGTTTTTATTGTCGACGATCACCCCGTCATCCGTCTCGCCGTTCGCATGTTGCTCGAACATGAAGGTTACAAGGTCGTCGGTGAAACCGATAATGGGGTCGATGCCATGCAGATGGTGCGCGAATGCATGCCAGACCTGATCATTCTCGATATCAGCATCCCCAAACTCGACGGTCTGGAAGTGCTGGCTCGCTTCAATGCAATGAGTTCGCCACTGAAAACCCTCGTACTGACAGCCCAATGCCCGACCTTGTTCGGTATTCGCTGCATGCAATCCGGCGCCTCCGGTTATGTCTGTAAACAGGAAGACTTGAGCGAACTGGTCAGTGCGATAAAAGCGGTACTTTCCGGTTACAACTATTTCCCGAGCCAGGCATTGAATCCGGTTCGCAGCGATGACATTCGTTATACCGAGCTGGAACTCTTCAAATCCGTTAATGATCGCGAGTTGATGGTCTTGCAATTGTTCGCTCAAGGCCGCACCAACAAGGAAATCGCCAAGGGCATGTTTCTCAGCAATAAAACCGTCAGCACCTATAAAAAACGCCTGATGCAAAAACTCAAAGCCAAATCCCTTGTAGAACTTATCGAGATGGCCAAACGCAACGCACTCGTGTGAGACCCCGCATGCCCAGTCGTTTTAAGGACTATTTAATTACACTGAGCGCAGGCGTGTGCCTGAGCGCCAATGCGCTCGCCATGCCCATCGCTACACCGGGCTACGCCTTGCTTAGCCGGTCGGCAAGCGAGTCAATGCCGGTCGCGTTCGAACAGTCTCAACGACAGTGGCTGCAAACCCGTAGCGAACTGATACTGGGCACCTCCGCGCCGGATTATCCGCCCTTCGACATGACTGTCAGCGGGCACGATTATGAGGGCCTGACCGCCGACTATGTCGGCTTGCTCAGTCAAAGCACCGGCTTACCGATCCGGATTAAACGCTTTCCCTCGCGGGATGCCGCGATTCGCGCGTTGGTCGACGGTCAGGTTGACCTGCTCGGTACGGCGAACGGCTATGAAGCCAGTAACGCCAACCTCGCGCTATCCGCCCCCTACGCCAATGATCAGCCCGTGCTCGTTACCCGCGAGGACGATAGCCGATCACTGACCGACGGCCTCGCGGGATTGCGGTTGAGCATGGTGTATCACTATCTGCCGCTGCACGAGGTCAAGGCGCTGTATCCCAAGGCGCTGATTACCTGCTACCCCTCCTACCAGAATGCAATCAACGCCGTAGCATTCGACCAGGCCGATGTCTTTCTCGGCGACACCCTTTCCACCCACTACATGATCAACAAGGGCTACCTCAATAACGTGCGCATGGCCAATTTCGGCAAGCAGGAAGCTCACGGATTCAGTTTCGCCGTACGTCGCACCAATCCGCAGTTGCTGGATATCGTCGACACCGTGCTCAACGCCGTGCCGCGCAGCGAACGCGAGAACATCGCCAAACGCTGGAGCGCCGGCAGCGATCTGTTGCTCACCGACCAGAAACTGCAACTGACCGAACGCGAAGAAACATGGCTCAAACAGCACCCCGTGGTGAAAGTGGTAGTGAACGAGGCTTATGCGCCGCTGACGTTCTTCGACAGTGGCGGCAATTTTCGCGGGATCAGCGCCGACCTGCTTGAACTGGTTCGCCTGCGCACCGGCCTGCGCTTCGAGATCCATCGCAGTCGCAACGACGCCGAGATGATCAAACAGATAGACAGCCATCAGGCCGATCTCATCGCCGCTTTGCTACCCACGAGCGAGCGGGAAAAAACCCTCGATTTCAGTCGACCCTATCTGGAAAACTCCTATGTCCTGCTGACGCGCAAGAGCGCCGACAGCCCGACGAACCTGGGCCAGCTCAAAGGCAAAAAACTGGCGATCGCCCAAGGCAACCCGATGGTCGAATACCTGCAACGCGAGTTTCCACGGATCCAGTTGATCGAAACCGCAGACACCTTCAGCGCCGTCTCGCTGCTTGCCGAAGGTCATGTCGACGGCGCGGTGAATTCACTGGTGATCGCCAACTACTTCATTTCTTCGCGGATCTTCGAGCGAGCGCTACAAATCACCACCACCATCGGCACCGGCCAGGCTGCATTTTCTCTGGTCACCGCACGGGACAACACGGAACTGGGCTCGATCATCAACAAAGCGTTACTGAGCATTTCTCCGGAAGAACTGGGCGTGATCAATGGGCGCTGGCGCGGTTACTCCACCGCATCACAAAACATCTGGCGCAATTACCAGCGCCAGTTCTATCAAGTGATCATCGGCGCTTGCCTGCTCCTGCTGGTCCTGCTGGCCTGGAATGCCTACATGCGGCACCAGATCAAGCAACGCAAGGCGGCTGAGCGGGCCTTGAACGACCAGTTCGAGTTCATGCGTTCGCTGGTCAACGGGACGCCGCATCCGATCTACGTCCGCGACCGCCAGGGTCTGCTGCAAAGCTGCAATGACAGCTACCTCGAAGTGTTCAATGCCAAGCGCGAGGACGTCATTGGCAAAAGCGTCATTCAGGGCACTTTGAGTAACGCCTTCGAAGCCCAGGCCTTCCACGCCGATTACCAGCGAGTCGTCGCCGAAGGCACGCCGCTGCTACTCGACCGACCGCTGCACATCGGCAACCGACGCTTGACGATCTATCACTGGATACTTCCATATCGCGATTCCAGCGGCGATGTGCAAGGCATCATTGGTGGCTGGATCGACATCAGCGAACGCCGTCAGCTATTCGAAGAGTTGCGCACGGCCAAGGAGCAGGCAGACGAGGCCAATCGGGCAAAAAGCACGTTCCTGGCCACCATGAGCCATGAAATCCGTACCCCGATGAATGCCGTGATCGGCATGCTCGAACTGACACTCAGACGCATTGATCCACAGCATCCGGATCGCTCCTCGATCGACACCGCCTACCATTCGGCCAAGGATCTGCTCGGCCTGATCGGCGATATTCTCGACATCGCACGGATCGAGTCCGGTCGCCTGAGCCTTTGCCCGGAACGGGTCAACCTGGTCGACACGGTGACGTCCGTCGCGAGGATCTTCGACGGCCTCGCCCGGCAGAAGAATCTCTCCCTGCAAGTCTTCTTCAATCCGCCGGATATGGCGGTCGATGTACATTTTGATCCGTTGCGTTTCAAACAAGTGCTGTCGAACCTGGTGAGCAATGCCATCAAATTCACCGAACAGGGCCACATCAGGATTGCGGTGGATCTCATGACCACGGACATGCCTGGACGCGCGCTGATGCAACTGAGCGTTCAGGACAGCGGTATCGGTATCGGCGCCGAGGATCAGCAGCGCTTGTTCGCACCTTTCGCTCAGGCGGAAAACAGCCATCAGCAGGCCCGCAGCGGCGCAGGGCTGGGGCTGGTCATCAGTCGCAACCTGTGCGAAATGATGGGTGGCCAGTTGCAGTTGAGCAGCCAGCCCGGCATCGGCACGCAAGTCTGTGTTTCGCTGCCGCTGGAAACCTTGCCTGCACAGGCAAGCACCGCCAGAGACGAGCCCACGATCAAGACTTCCCTGACGCCCCTGCGCGTGCTGGTGGTGGACGATCATCCGGCCAATCGTTTGTTGATGTGCCAGCAACTGGAGTTCCTCGGCCATCACTTCAGCATCGCCGAGAACGGTTGTATCGGGCTGAAACTGTGGCAGGACGGTGGTTTCGATCTGGTGATTGTCGACTGCAACATGCCCTTGATGAATGGCTATGAACTGACTCGTGCTATCCGCCAGCAGGAGCTGCAGAACCGCTGCCCCCCCTGCATCGTGCTGGGTTTCACGGCCAATGCACAACCCGAGGAGATCCAGCGCTGCAAACAGGCCGGCATGAACGACTGCCTGTTCAAACCCTTGAGCCTGAGCCTGCTCAGCCAGTGGGTCGATGGCATCACCCCGGCATCTCGTCCCCCTGTTTTCAACCTGCAAAGTCTGAACATGTTGACCGGCGGTAGCCCTGCGCAGGCCAAAAGGCTTTTGCAGGAACTGCTCAAAAGTAGCCGTCTCGACCGCCAGGAACTGCTCGCACTGTCACCGCAACAGGATCGCGGCGCGTTGGCGGTGGTCGCCCACAAGATCAAGGGGGCGGCGCGTATCGCTCAGGCAGTGCGCGTGATCGAATGCTGCGATGCCCTTGAGCAAGCCTGTGCACAGGCAATGGACACCGATGAGATTACTCGCCGTTGCGAGGCGAGCAACCGGGCGATGGTCGAACTGGAGCAAGCCCTGCAGCAACAATTGGCCTTGTCTGATCAAGGCGCAATGAGCTTGCCTTAACTATGCTTGGGCGCTGAGCAGTGAGTTAAACCATCATGGAGAAGCGGAAATGCCCAGCCCACTGCGCCCGGAACAACGCCGATTCCCGCTGCACGTGCACATCAGCGTCATGTTCACTTTTCTCCTGCTGCTCACGGGCGTGGTACTGGGGTTGTTCAATTACCACCAGACAACGCAAATCATCCTGTCGAGCAGCGAGAAGCTGTTCGACCGGATCGAACAGGACGTGCGCCTGGATATGTCCGCGACCTATCAACCGATCCGGCACCTGCTCAGCCTGCTCGCGGACAACCCCGCTACTCAGGCTGCGTACCTTGAACAACGCCTGCCCTTGCTCAGACCGTTCAGCCAGTCGCTCACGGACAATCCGAACCTCGCTTCGCTGTATCTGGGTTATGCCAACGGCGATTTCTTCATGGTCCGCCCATTGCGCAGCGCCGCCTTGAAGACACTGCTCAACGCTCCGGAGGCGGCGGTGTATCAGGTCTGGAGCATCGAGCATGGCCCGCAAGGCAACCTGCGCTCGCAATCGCTGTTCTTCGACCAGGCACTGACGCTGATCAGCCGTCAGGATAATCCCGAGGAGCCCTACGATCCGCGCAGCCGCGCCTGGTTCGTCAATGCCCGTCAGCACACCGAACAGATCACCACCGAACCCTACGTCTTTTTCTCCACCCACAATGTCGGCACAACCCTGGCGCGGCGCAGTGGCGAGAATGCGGTGATCGGCGCCGACCTGACGCTGGCCGCCCTGTCTGCCACCTTGAGCAAACATGTGGTGACGCCGTCCACCGAAATCGTCCTGTTCGATGCCGACGGCAATGCCGTGGCCTACCCCGACAGTCGCCGTCTGATCGTCGATGACAGCACCGCACATCTGGCCAAGGCCGCCGACTTGAGCCCGAGCCTGCATGCGCTGCTGTCCGGTGCACGCACGGGCAATCGCCTTGAAGCGGATGGCCGGCAGTGGATTGTGGCTCACAGCAGCATTGCCGAAGGCGGTCCGAAAGGTCTGCAACTGGCGTTGCTGGTGCCGGAGGACGAACTGCTGGTCGATGCGTATCGCATGCGCTGGCAAGGCGCGCTGATCACCTTGGCCACTTTACTGCTGTGCCTGCCACTGGGCTGGGTAATCTCGCGAATTCTGGTCAAGCCACTGCACGCGCTGGTCAAGGAAGCCGACGCCATCCGCAGTTTCGACTTCAATTTTCCGCTGACTCGCCGCTCACCGGTGCTGGAAGTCGATCAATTGAGCGTGTCGATGGCGCGCATGAAAGACACCCTGGCGAGTTTTTTCCGCATCACGGACACCCTCGGTGCCGAAACCCGATTTGCCCCGTTACTGCAACGGGTGCTGTTCGAAACGGTGCAAATCGCCCAGGCTCAGGCCGGACTGATTTATCTGCGAGAAAACGACGGCACGCGCATGGAACCTTACGGTCTGGTGATCGATGGCATACCGCAGGCACTGGAGGCGTTCGAGATTCACGGCCACGATCTGCAAAGCAGCAAAGGCCCGGCATGGTTCGAGCAGTTGGTCGGCAGCAACAATGTGGTGAGCAATCTTGGCGTTGATCAGGCCGGTGACCTGCAGAAAGTCTTGTTCGCGATGACCTCACCCCGCGTACATCTGATCGGCATTCGTCTGCACAACCGCCATGACGAAACCATCGGCCTGCTCATCCTGCTGATCAACGACAGCGGTACCGCGACCGACCTGGAAAAATTGCGACCCGACCGCATCGCCTTCCTTCAAGCAGTATCCGGCGCCGCCGCAGTGAGCATCGAGAGCCAGCGCCTGCAAGCCAGACAAAAGCAACTGCTCGATGCCTTCATTCAATTGCTCGCCGGCGCCATCGACGCCAAGAGCCCGTATACCGGCGGACATTGCCAGCGCGTGCCGGAACTGACCTTGATGCTCGCCCAGGCTGCCGCAGCGAGTCAGGCGCCCGCCTTCAGTGCCTATCAGCCCACCGAAGACGAGTGGGAGGCCCTGCACATTGCCGCGTGGCTGCACGATTGCGGCAAGGTCACGACGCCGGAGTATGTGGTCGACAAGGCCACCAAACTGGAAACCATCAACGACCGCATCCACGAGATCCGCACCCGTTTCGAAGTGCTCAAGCGCGATGCCTGGATCAGTTACTGGCAGGCACTGGCGCTGGGTGGAGACGAAACCTCATTGGCCGCACTGCGCGAGACGACCTTGTCGGCACTGGACGACGACTTTGCCTTTGTCGCCCGCTGCAACCTGGGCAGTGAGGCGATGGCCGAGGCCGATCTGCAACGCCTGAGCGATCTGTCCCGACGCACCTGGATGCGCACGCTGGATGACCGTCTGGGCGTGTCGTGGGAAGAAAACAGGCGCCAGGCTCGCACGCCGGCACCGACCTTACCGGTCAGCGAAAAGCTGCTCGCGGACAAGCCCGAGCATCTGCTCGAACGCGACGAAAACGAGTTGATCCCGGAAGACAATCCGTGGGGTTTCAAGCTGGACGTGCCGCGTTACAAATACAACCGCGGCGAGCTGTACAACCTGAGCATCGCCCGCGGCACGCTGACCCGCGAAGAGCGCTACATCATCAACCACCATATGGTGCAGACGATCATGATGCTCAGCCACCTGCCCTTCCCCGGCCACCTCGACAGCATTGCCGAGATCGCCGGTGGTCATCATGAAAAAATGGACGGCACCGGTTACCCGAAGCGCCTCAAGCGCGAAGAAATGAGCCTGCCGGCGCGAATGATGGCGATTGCCGATATTTTCGAGGCACTGACCGCGGCCGATCGCCCTTACAAGAAAGCCAAGTCATTGAGCGAAGCGCTGGGGATCATGGCGACCATGTGCCGCGAAGCGCACATCGACGCGCAACTGTTCGGACTGTTCATCAACGACGGCGTGTACATGCAGTACGCGGTGCGTTTTCTTGATCCCCGGCAAATCGATGCCGTAGACCCGGCCAGCCTGTTGCACAAGGCTGGCCTTGTCGCGTGATCAGCAATCGGTCAGACGCAGGAAAATCGCCGCCAGTTGCTCGATACCGGCCTGATCGTCCGCGCCGAAACGGGCGAGCTTCGGGCTGTCGAGATCGAGCACGCCGATCAGACGACCTTCCTTGACCAACGGCACCACCAGTTCGCTGTTCGAGGCACTGTCGCAAGCGATATGACCGGGAAACGCATGCACGTCTTCAACCCGTTGCGTCTGCAGGCTGGCCGCAGCAGCGCCACAGACACCGCGACCGAACGGAATGCGCACACAAGCGATCTGGCCCTGGAACGGACCCAGTACCAGCTCTTCGTTGCGGTTGAGGTAAAAACCGGCCCAGTTCAGATCATCGAGCTGGTTGAACAGGAATGCCGAAAACTGCGCGGCGTTGGCGATAAAATCGCGCTCGTCCGCCAACAGCGATTCCAGTTGCGCGGCCAACATGCCATAGCCTTCGAGGCCCTGGCCGCTTTGTTGCAAATCAATCATGCCTTGTGCTCCAACAATTTCAGTCCCACCCAGTAACGGGCGAATTGGTACGCGCAACGTCCGTTGCGATTACCGCGGCCGGTGGCCCAACGCACGGCGAGGATGTCCAGTGCTTCGTCACGCTGCCAGCTCAGGCCTGCCTTGGCGGCCAACTGGCCGATCCAGTGCTCGACGACATTCAGGAAATGCTCTTGAGTAAACGGGTAAAACGACAGCCACAGACCAAACCGGTCCGACAACGCAATCTTGTCTTCCACCGCTTCGCTGGGGTGCAGTTCGCCGTCGACGCGCTTCCAGTTTTCGTTGTCGCTTTCCTTTTCCGGCACCAGATGGCGGCGGTTGGAAGTGGCGTACAGCAAAACGTTGTCCGGGGCCTGTTCCAGCGAGCCGTCGAGCACGCTTTTGAGCACGCGGTAATCGCCTTCACCGGATTCGAACGACAGATCATCGCAAAACAGTACAAAACGTTGCGGCAGCTTGGCGATCTGCTCGACCACTCGCGGCAAGTCGGCCAGGTGATCGCGCTCGATCTCGATCAGGCGCAGGCCTGCGCCGGCATGTTCCGCGAGCAACGCGCGTACCAGCGAGGATTTGCCGGTACCGCGTGAACCCCAGAGCAATGCGTGGTTGGCCGGCATACCGTCGAGAAACTGCTGGGTGTTGCGGCCCAGTTGCTCCAGTTGCCGATCAACGCCGATCAGGTCGGACAAGCGCATGTCGAGACTGACTTCCAGTGGCAGCAGGTAGCCGCTGCGGCCGTCACGCTGCCAGCGCGCGGCCAGACAAGTGCCCCAGTCAATCACCGGGCGCAGTGCCGGCAACAGCGGTTCGATTCGCGCCAGAACCGACTCGGCGCGCTCAAGAAAAGCATTCAATCGGGAATCCACGTCTTCTCCTCGGGCACGTTCACAGTAATGATGACGATCCAGCGACGACACGCAGATAAAAATTCCCGCTCTGTGCCTTGTTACAAGGCGATTCGGGAACCTCGGTATCGACACATGATCGACTATGCTTGAGCAGCGAAGGGAAACGGAAGTGGTTCAACACCCCATGGATATCAAATTCACCCACCGGCTGTCGTACAAGCAAGCCAGGCTTACTGTGCTGGTCGGGTTCATTCTGGGCACGCTGCTCAGCCTGCTGCAAATCGGCATCGATTATGCCAGTGAAGACGCCTCCATCAACCGTGAAATCCTGTCTTTGCTGGAAATAAGCCATAACCCGGCGTCACGCATTGCCTACAACATCGATGCCGAACTGGCTCAGGAACTGACATTGGGCCTGTTACGCTCTCCGGCGATCATTTCTGCGCAACTGACCGACAACAACAATACCGTGCTGGCCAGCGTCAAACGCCCCGAGCTGCAAAGCGGCTATCGGTTGATCAGCGACTTTTTGTTCGGCGCCAAGCGCCAATTCGAAGATCGCCTGTATCTGGACCATCTGCCCAATGAATCCTTGGGGGTCCTGAGCCTTGAGGTTGACACCTATGCGTTCGGCAGCCGTTTCCTGCGTCGGGCCGAAGTCACCCTGCTCAACGGCTTCGCCCGCAGCTTGATCCTGACCGGCATCCTGTTGGCGCTGTTCTACGTAATGCTGACCAAACCGCTGGTACGGGTGATCCGCGAACTCAGCGGGCGCGATCCGCGCAGCGCCGAACCGACCACACTGGAATGCCCGACCGGCCACGCCAATGATGAAATCGGCGTACTGGTCAAAGTCGCCAATCAGCAATTCGAAAACATCGCCACCGAGATCCAGCAGCGACGCAATGCCGAAAACCGTCTGACCGACTACCTCGGCCAACTGGAAAATATCGTTTCGGCGCGAACCGCTGAACTCAAGGCGATCAACGCCCGGCTCAGCCAATCCAATCAGGAACTCGAAGTCGCCCGCAGCACCGCGCTGGAGATGGCTGAAGCCCGCTCGGCATTTCTCGCCAACATGAGCCACGAGATCCGCACGCCACTCAACGGTCTGCTGGGGATGATCGCGCTGTCGCTCGACGGACCGTTGAATGCCGAACAGCAGCAACAACTGTCGATCGCCCACGACTCAGGCAAAGTGCTGGTGGAGTTGCTCAACGATATTCTCGATCTGTCGAAGTTCGATGCCGGGCAACTGGAGCTTGAACACATTCCATTCGATCTCGGCTCATTGATTGAAGACACCGCCAACCTGCTGTCGCAGAACGCGGCGCCCAGCGTCGAGTTGACTTGCCTGATCGATCCGCATTTTCCGGCACTGGTGCTGGGCGATCCGACCCGGGTTCGGCAGATCGTCAGCAACCTGCTGTCCAACGCACTGAAATTCACCCGCTTCGGCCGGGTGGATGTGCGCTTGTCGACCTACAAGGATGGCGTGCGAATCGAAGTCTGCGACACCGGTATCGGCATCGCGCAGGACGCACAGGTGAAAATCTTCCAGCCGTTCACCCAGGCAGGCGCCGGCATCACTCGCCAGTACGGCGGGACCGGGCTGGGACTGGCGCTGACCTACAACCTTTGCGAAGCGATGCAGGGGCGCCTGAGCATCAGCTCCGAGACCGGTTTCGGCAGCCAGTTCTGCGCCGAACTGCCACTGCCCTGTCATACCCGCGCTCTGCCGCTAGCGCCGCTACGTGGCAAAGTTCTCGCCATCACCGCAGCCAGCAGCGGTCTGGCAGAGTTGCTCCGCAGCTTGCTGCCGGTCTGGGGACTTGAATACGAACAACGCACGATCGACGACTCGCTGCTGGGGCTGACGCCTGATGTGCTGATCACAGACTGTCCGGAATGCCTGTTCGGGCTGCGTCCGTCCCTCACCGCGCCCATTCTGCTGGTGACCGCCTATGGCAGTTTCCTGCCCAGCGAAGAAGCGGCGGCCCTCGCCCCTTTGCAGCAGCAGGCACGCCCCTTGGCACGCAACGCGCTGTACCAGAACCTGCGACGGACCCTGCATCCCGAGGTCGCCACCATCAACGATACGCAGCTTGAAACCACGCCATTGGTGCGCCGCGGGAAAGTGCTGCTGGTCGAGGACAACCCGGTCAATCAACTGGTGGCCAAAGGCATGCTCGGCAAACTCGGCTGTGATGTCGTCGTCGCCGCCCATGGCGCCGAAGCCCTGGATCAACTGGAGTATCACGAGTTCGACCTGGTGTTGATGGACTGCAATATGCCGGTGATGGACGGCTACGAAGCGAGCCGGCAGATTCGCCAGAGCGGACGCTGGCCAAATCTGCCGATCGTTGCCCTGACCGCCAACGCCATGTCCGAAGAACGTGAACGCTGCCGGGCGGCGGGCATGAGCGACTATCTGGCCAAGCCGTTCCGCCGTGAAGAGCTGGCAGCCCTGCTGGATCAGTGGATTCCGACTACGAGAGTGCTTTGATCTGCCCGAGTAACTGATCGAGACCGTCACGCAATGCATTGAGCTGATCCAGGTCTACCCCACTGTCGCAAAGCAATCGCGCCTTTAGCGGTCCGACCTGCTCGCGAAGTGCCAGCCCAGCAGGAGTCAGGCTCAGATGCACTTCACGCTCATCACGGGCCGAACGCTGACGCTGAACCAGTTGCAACTGCTCCAGACGCTTGAGCAACGGCGTCAGCGTGCCGGAATCCAGCGCCAGACGCTCACCCAAAGCCTTGACCGTCGGTTGCTCAGGCGCGCTGTCCTGCCATTCCCACAACACCAGCATTGCCAGGTATTGCGGGTACGTCAGGCCGAGCTGATCGAGCATCGGCTTGTAACCACGAATCACCGCCCGCGAGGCGGCGTACAACTTGAAGCACAACTGACTGTCGAGCTTCAGCGAATCAACCGACAGTTTATTCATTTGAGCAGAGCTTCGATCTCGCGGCTCAGATCCTGCGGCTTGGTAGCGGGGGCGAAGCGCTTGACCAACTGACCATCCTTGCCGATCAGGAACTTGGTGAAATTCCATTTAATGCCTTGCGAGCCGAGCAGGCCCGGAGCGCGCTTTTTCAGTTGTACGAACAGCGGATGGGCGCCAGAACCGTTGACTTCGATTTTCTTGAACAGCGGGAAGCTGACACCGAAATTCAGTTCGCAGAATTCACTGATCGCGCCCTCGTTGCCCGGCTCTTGCTTGCCGAACTGGTTGCACGGAAAGCCGAGCACCACCAGGCCTTGATCCTTGTAGGTCTGCCACAACTCTTCCAGACCTTTGTATTGCGGAGTGAACCCGCACTTGCTGGCGGTATTGACCACCAGCACGGCTTTACCGGCGAAGTCGGCGAGGGTCTTTTGCTCGCCCTTGATGGTGGTGCAAGGGATATTCAGCAGGTTGTCGCTCATTGTCGGCACTCTGAAATCAGGAAGAAGGCGCAAACATAGCGAGCAATTGAATTGTGTGCAATTTAATAATCAGGATCAAACCCCGCGCAGGAGCTGCCGAAGGCTGCGATTTTTTGACGTTCAAGATCAAAAGATCGCAGCCTTCGGCAGCTCCTACAATGGAAACGCGTTACGAGCGCGGTTCGAGGTTCAGGCACACCGAGTTGATGCAGTAGCGCAAACCGGTCGGCGGCGGGCCATCCGGGAACACGTGTCCCAAATGTGCGTCGCAGCGGGCGCATTTCACTTCGGTACGGATCATGCCGTGGCTGATGTCGCGGATTTCCGTCATGGCACTTTCGCCAATCGGCGCGTAGAAGCTCGGCCAGCCGCAGCCGGAATCGAATTTGGTCTTGGAATCGAACAGCGCTTCGTTGCAGCAGACGCAGTGATAGACACCGTCGGTCTTGGTGTCGTTGTATTTGCCGGAGAACGGTCGCTCGGTGGCGCTCAGACGGCACACGTTGTACTGCTCGGGGTCGAGCATGGCTTTCCATTCTTCCAGGGTTTTTTCCAACTTTTCCATCATCACACCTCAGCGGCTGAAAAAGCCCGATCTGTACCTTTTCCACGGATCGGGCGGCACGTATGATTGCGCCTCGTCACGCGCCAGTCTGGCAGCCAGACCGGGCGCATTCAAACGGATTCTCGGCGCCATGGCGCAAGACTTCGCCTGTGTGAAGACGCAGGAATCCCAGTACGGTTGTCCATCCGCCGCCTGGATCGTTCATTTTCGGGATCACATCGCCATGCAGTTCAGCAAATCGAACAAGCTCGCCAACGTCTGCTACGACATTCGCGGCCCGGTGCTCAAGCACGCCAAACGTCTGGAGGAGGAAGGTCAGCGCATCCTCAAGCTGAACATCGGCAACCCCGCGCCGTTTGGTTTCGAAGCGCCGGACGAAATCCTTCAGGATGTGATCCGCAACCTGCCGACCGCGCAAGGTTACAGCGACTCCAAAGGCCTGTTCAGCGCGCGTAAAGCGGTGATGCAGTACTACCAGCAAAAAAATGTTGAAGGTGTCGGCATCGAAGACATCTACCTGGGCAACGGCGTGTCCGAGCTGATCGTGATGTCGCTGCAGGCCCTGCTCAACAACGGTGACGAAGTGCTGGTGCCGGCACCGGACTATCCGCTGTGGACAGCTGCCGTGAGCCTGGCCGGTGGTAACGCCGTGCACTACCTGTGCGACGAAGGCGCCGACTGGTTCCCTGACCTGGCCGACATCAAGGCCAAGATCACCCCGAATACCAAGGCGATGGTGATCATCAACCCGAACAACCCGACCGGTGCGGTGTATTCGAAGGAAGTGTTGCTGGGCATGCTGGAACTGGCCCGCCAGCACAATCTGGTGGTGTTCTCCGACGAGATCTACGACAAGATCCTGTACGACGACGCCGTGCATATCTGCACCGCTTCGCTGGCCCCGGACCTGCTGTGCCTGACTTTCAACGGCCTGTCGAAGTCCTATCGCGTGGCCGGTTTCCGCTCCGGCTGGATCGCCATCTCCGGACCGAAACACAATGCCCAGAGCTACATCGAAGGCATCGACATGCTGGCCAACATGCGTCTGTGTGCCAACGTGCCGAGCCAGCATGCGATCCAGACCGCACTGGGCGGCTATCAGAGCATCAACGATCTGGTGTTGCCGCAGGGCCGCCTGCTGGAACAGCGCAACCGCACCTGGGAGTTGCTCAACGACATTCCGGGCGTGAGCTGCGTCAAGCCAATGGGCGCGCTGTACGCGTTCCCTAAAATCGACCCCAAGGTCTGCCCGATCCACAACGACGAGAAATTCGTCCTCGACCTGCTGCTCTCCGAGAAGCTGCTGGTAGTGCAAGGCACCGCGTTCAACTGGCCGTGGCCGGACCACTTCCGCGTCGTCACCCTGCCCCGCGTCGATGACCTGGAAATGGCTATCGGTCGAATCGGCAACTTCCTCAAGTCCTACCGCCAGTAACTGGCCATCAGTGCGCAACGGCTCGAACGTTGCGCACTGTCTGATTCAGCAACAATTCTGCGTTCCTCGCTTACGTGCGCCTTCTACACTTGCGATTCGTACCCGTCACCCGCGTCTGACGCAATGGCGACGGGTCGCGGCTGTGCGTCGTCCGTATCGGAGTCTGTCGTGGGAAATGGGTCGTGCGCCGCGGAATCCGCTGTAGGACACAGTTTGAAATAGTCACTCGGTTGAATAGCCCGGTGCAGCACCTTATATACCCCGCAGTACGCTACATCTTTAGCTTGAGGAGATTTCTACAACCATGATGCGCATCCTGCTGTTTTTGGCCACTAACCTGGCGGTCGTGCTGATAGCCAGCATCACCCTGAGCCTGTTCGGCTTCAACGGGTTCATGGCGGCCAACGGGGTTGATCTCGACCTCAGTCAGCTGCTGGTTTTCTGTGCGGTCTTTGGTTTCGCCGGTTCGCTGTTCTCGCTGTTCATCTCCAAGTGGATGGCGAAGATGAGCACCGGCACCCAGATCATCAGCCAGCCACGTACCCGGCATGAGCAATGGCTGCTGCAAACTGTCGAGCAACTGTCCCGCGAAGCCGGGATCAAGATGCCCGAAGTCGGTATTTTCCCGGCCTACGAAGCAAACGCCTTCGCGACCGGCTGGAACAAGAACGACGCACTGGTCGCGGTCAGCCAGGGCCTGCTCGAGCGCTTCTCGCCGGACGAAGTGAAAGCCGTGCTGGCCCACGAAATCGGTCACGTGGCCAACGGTGACATGGTCACTCTGGCGCTGATCCAGGGTGTGGTAAATACCTTCGTGATGTTCTTTGCACGGATCATCGGCAACTTCGTCGACAAGGTGATCTTCAAGAATGAAGAAGGTCAGGGCATTGCCTACTACGTGGCAACCATCTTCGCTGAACTGGTCTTGGGCATCCTGGCCAGCGCGATCGTCATGTGGTTCTCGCGCAAACGCGAATTCCGCGCCGACGAAGCCGGTGCTCGACTGGCCGGGACCAGCGCAATGATTGGCGCTCTGCAACGTCTGCGTGCCGAACAGGGCCTGCCGGTGCACATGCCGGACACGCTGAACGCGTTTGGCATCAACGGTGGCATCAAACAGGGCTTCGCCCGCATGTTCATGAGCCACCCACCGCTGGAAGAGCGTATTGACGCCTTGCGTCGTCGCGGTTGATTCAACCGATGTAACAACGAAAAAGGCCCGCAGTGACGCGGGCCTTTTTTGTTGCCTTAAAGAGTGGGCTGTTCTTGCTGGCCTCATCGCGAGCAGGCTCACTCCTACAGGGTTCTGTGGCGCTCACGCAATCTACGATTCAGCACAAAGCAATGTAGGAGCGAGCCTGCTCGCGAAGAGGCCGCCACAGACAATTAAATTTATCTGGAAGAAACCCGGTAAACCCGCTCCTCCAGCCGCGTCACACCCGCCTGCAAGAACTTCCAGCTCTCACCCAGCACATCCTGCTGGTCCAGCTTCTCGATCTGCCAGTCATTCCCAAGCAAGCGCTGTACCTCGGCATCCGGCACGGCAAACGGTGGCCCGGGCATCTGCGCCTGATCGTAATCCAGTGTGATCAGCAAGCCCTGCGAGCCCTTCGGCAAGATACTCAGCAAATGCGCCGCGTATTGCTCACGCATCGCTGGTGGCAGCGCGATCAACGCGGCGCGGTCGTACAGCGCGGTGCAATCAGCGACATCGTCGGCCTTTAACGCAAAGACATCACCGCACCACACCTCGATAGCTCCCGCGCGATAGACCTTGAACGCGCCTTCTTTGCTGACTTCCGGCTGCAAATGCTGCTCGCCAAAAAAATCCTCGACAGCCTTTTCCGACAATTCGATGCCCAGCACCTGATGGCCCTGCCCGGCCAGCCACAGCAAATCCAGACTTTTCCCACACAACGGCACCAGCACGCGAGCCTGCGCAGGAATGGCCAGAGCGGGCCAGTGCCGCTGCAAATACGCGTTGACCTCGGGTTGGTGAAAGCCGATCTGGTTCGATTCCCACTTCTTGTGCCAAAACTCAGGCTGCATGTATCACTCCCAAAAAATCGATCAAAAAGCGTTAAAACTTATATTAGATTTAGATCAATGATCTGACTGAAGATGGGCCATCTTACCGCTCAGGAACCCATCATGTTTCCCAGCCTGTTTATTTCTCATGGTTCACCCATGCTTGCACTGGAACCCGGCGCCAGCGGCCCGGCATTGGCGCGACTGGCTGCCGAACTGCCGAGGCCGAAAGCCATAGTGATTGTCTCCGCACACTGGGAGAGTCACGAACTGTTGATCAGCAGCCATCCGCAACCCGAGACCTGGCACGATTTCGGCGGTTTTCCCCGCGCCCTGTTCGAAGTGCAGTACCCGGCGCCGGGTGATCCACAACTGGCTGCTGAAGTCGCCGATTTACTGACCGCCAGCAACTTGCCCGCGCGTCTTGATCCGCAACGACCGTTCGATCACGGCGTGTGGGTGCCGTTGTCACTGATGTACCCGCAGGCGGATATACCGGTGGTACAGGTTTCACTGCCGAGCCGCAGCGGCCCGGCACTGCAAACCCGGGTTGGCCGTGCGTTGGCAGGCCTGCGCGAACGAGGGATTTTGCTGATCGGTTCCGGCAGCATCACCCATAACCTGCGCGAGCTGGACTGGCACGCCGGTCCGGAGAGCGTCGAGCCGTGGGCGCGGGACTTCCGTGACTGGGTGATCGAGAAGCTCGCGGCCGATGACGAAGCGGCCTTGCACGATTACCGTCAGCAAGCACCGAGCGCGGTGCGCAGCCACCCGAGTGACGAGCATTTGTTGCCGTTGTATTTTGCGCGGGGTGCCGGGGGTGAGTTCAGCGTCGCGCACAAGGGATTCACGATGGGTGCCTTAGGGATGGATATCTATCGCTTCGGCTGACGTCATCGCTGGCAAGCCAGCCCCCACTGGGATTTGCGTGAATCCAAAAAGCAGGCAAAAAAAATCCCCGAACCAGTCGGGGATTTTTTATGTTCGATCAATCAGCCCAGGGGCGGATCAATCTTCGCGATAGCGACGCAGCTTCAACTGCTTGCCAGCAACGCGAGTGTCCTTCAGCTTGGTCAGGAGTTTGTCCAGACCATCTTCCGGCAGCTCGACGAGGCTGAAGCTGTCACGCACCTGGATGCGACCGATCGCTTCACGGGCCAGACCGCCTTCGTTGAGGATGGCGCCCAGCAGGTTTTTCGCGGCGATACCGTCACGCGCACCCAGCGCGGTACGGCAACGAGCACGGCCTTCGCCCAAAGGCATTGGCGCGCGACGCTCGCGATCACCACGATCAGGACGATCACCGGAACGCTCAGGACGGTCGCCACGCGGTGCGTTGTTCGGCACCAGTGGACGTTCCTTCTCGATCGCTGCCAGGTTCAGCGCTTGACCGTTGGTAGCCTTGCGCAGCAGCGCAGCAGCCAGAGCACGCGGCGAGCAGCCGATGTCAGCGGTCAGACGATCCAGCAGTTCACCGTGAGTCGATTCGGCATCAGCGACCAGCGGCGACAGGCTGTTGGTCAGTTTCTTGATGCGCGCATCGAGAACGGCTTGAGCGTCCGGCAGGCGAACTTCAGCAACCTTCTGACCGGTTACACGCTCGATCACTTGCAGCATGCGGCGCTCACGCGGAGTCACCAGCAGCAGCGCACGGCCTTCGCGACCGGCACGGCCAGTACGGCCGATACGGTGCACGTAGGACTCAGGATCGTACGGCATGTCCACGTTGAATACGTGAGTGATACGCGGAACGTCCAGACCA
This sequence comes from Pseudomonas sp. NPDC087598, assembly GCF_044743525.1. NCBI lineage: Bacteria > Pseudomonadati > Pseudomonadota > Gammaproteobacteria > Pseudomonadales > Pseudomonadaceae > Pseudomonas > Pseudomonas sp. NPDC087598. Next base: position 96,952 of record NZ_JBIUWQ010000013.1, read on the forward strand.
CGAGCAGCTACGTCGGTCGCCACAACGATGTCCAGACGGCCATCTTTCAGCGAGTCGATCACGCGCTCACGCTGGTTCTGGGCGATGTCACCGTTCAGCGCAGCGGCTTTGTAGCCTTTGGCGTCGAGGGCACTGGCCAGATCCAGGGTCGCTTGCTTGGTGCGCACGAACATGATCAGCGCGTCGAAGTCTTCCACTTCCAGCAAGCTGAGAACGGCAGAGGTCTTCTGGTCAGCGTGAACCAACAGGTGAGCCTGTTCGATCGCGGTAACAGTCTGGGTCTTGGTCTGGATCTTCACGTGCTGCGGATCGCGCAGGTGGCGTTCGGCAATGGCACGGATCGACTGCGGCAGGGTCGCCGAGAACAGAACGGTCTGACGGGTCGATGGCAGAGCCTTGAAGATGACTTCCAGGTCATCCATGAAGCCCAGCTTCAGCATTTCGTCAGCTTCGTCGAGAACCAGGTGGTTCACAGTCGACAGGACTTTTTCGTCGCGACGCAGGTGGTCACACAGACGACCCGGAGTAGCGACAACGATCTGTGCGCCATTACGGATCGCTTTCAATTGTGGGCCCATCGGCGCGCCGCCGTAGACAGCCACAACAGTTACGCCCGGCATTTGCTTGGCGTAGGTTTCAAAAGCGGTTGCTACTTGCAGCGCCAACTCTCGGGTTGGCGCCAGGATCAGGGCTTGCGGTTCGCGCTTGGCAGGATCGATGCGGTGCAGAATAGGCAGAGCGAACGCGGCGGTTTTACCAGTACCGGTTTGCGCCTGGCCAATCATGTCCTGGCCGGCCATGATGATCGGGATCGATTGCTGCTGAATCGCCGAAGGCTCTTCGTAGCCGGTCGCTGCGACGGCTGCAAGAATATTCGGGTTAAGATTAAAAGCGGCGAATCCGCCGGTTTCCTGGGTCATGGGTCTGCCTCTAAGTGCATCCGCAAAGACCCATGCTCCAAAGCTGCGCATGCCGTGTTGAGACTCAAGAGTCGCCCTGGCAGCTTTGTCGGCGGGGATTTGCGAAAACGTATGAATGAAAAAGAGAATCGTCAAGGAAGAGCCCGCAGGGCGGACGTGCAGCCGAAGCTGACTTCGGGGAATTGCGCTACCTAAACGCGGCCCGGTTAAAGGCCGGCGCGCACTATACCGGATTTTGCCCGAAATGGGAGCTTTTTTTATTGCCTGAATGCGTGTGTCACCGCTGTGTAACGGGGTTTTGCGGATAATCACGCAAAGGGCTATTTTTCAAAGGCCCGGCCCTGCGGGCGATGACGCTTAAACGATTCACCGATGTGCGGCATACCGCTGCTGCCCCCGCCCTTCCCGCCCGAGGATTTATCCATGAGTCAGCCCTGCCCCGGCCGCGTCAGCCGTGAACGTCGTGGTCATGTCCATCTGATCGGCCTGGACCGAGCGGCCAAACGCAATGCTTTCGACCTCGATCTGCTCAATGACCTGAGCCTGGCCTATGGCGAGTTCGAGGCCGACAGCGAGGCGCGGGTAGCCGTAGTGTTCGGGCATGGCGAGCACTTTACCGCTGGTCTGGATCTGGTGAATGCCAGCTCCGCACCGGCCCAAGGCTGGCAAGTTCCGACCGGCGGTTGCGATCCGTGGGGCGTTTTCGTCGGGCCACGGGTGAGCAAACCGGTGATTGTCGCGGCGCAGGGTTACTGCCTGACCATCGGCATCGAGCTGATGCTGGCCGCGGATATCAACCTTTGCGCCAGCAACACTCGCTTCGCGCAAATGGAAGTACAGCGTGGGATCTTTCCTTTTGGTGGCGCGACTTTGCGCTTTCATCAGGTGGCGGGTTGGGGCAATGCGATGCGCTGGCTGCTGACCGGCGATGAGTTCGATGCGCACGATGCGTTGCGACTGGGCCTGGTACAGGAGGTGATGGCCAGCGAAGACCTGTTGCCACGGGCCATCGAATTGGCCGAGCGGATTGCGCGGCAGGCACCGCTGGGTGTACAGGCAACGTTGATGTCGGCGCGGCAGGCGCGTTATGAAGGCGAGACGACGGCAGCTCAGGCGTTGCCGGCGCTGGTGAAGAAGTTGCTGGGCAGTGAGGATGCCAAGGAGGGAGTACGGTCGCTGGTGGAGCGGCGACCTGGAGTCTTCAAAGGGATCTGAAATATTCGCTGTTTATCAGGCCCTCTTCGCGAGCAGGCTCGCTCCCACAGGGGAATGCATCCCAAAGTGGGAGCGAGCCTGCTCGCGAAGAGGCCATCATTGACGACTCAAGTGGCCGGGCGAATCGCCTTGATCAACGACTCCAGCGAATAACCCAACTGCGGCGCCAGCGCTGCGGCCCGGGCGCTCAGTGCCTGCAGATCCAGCACCTGATCGAGATCCGCCGGCACAATCAGAATCACATTGCCCTCCTTCACCGGCAGCTCCCAGTAATGCCGGTGATAGAGCCCGCGCAACAACGCCGCACCGAGCGGCTTGCCGTCATCCGTGGCCCATTGGTTGATCACCAGCCAGCCACCCGGATTCAGGCGCTTCTGACAGTCGCCGAGAAAGCTCCAGGCCAAATGACCGACACCCGGCCCGACGTCGGTATAAAGGTCGACGAAAATCAGATCCGCAGGCTCGGCAGTCGGCAACAGTTCCAGCGCATCGCCGACGCGAATGTACAAGCGCGGATCATCATCCAGGCCAAGGTATTCGATGGCCAGACGCGGTACGTCCGGGCGCAACTCGATGGCTTCAACATCCTCCAGCGGCAGGAACTTGAGGCAGGCCTGAGTCAGCGTACCGGCACCCAGCCCGAGGAACAGCGCACTCTCCGGCTGCTCATGACACAACGCACCAATCAGCATCGCCCGGGTGTAATCGTATTCCAGCCAGCTCGGGTCGGCGGTGAACACACAGCTCTGCTCGATGGCATCGCCAAACTCCAGAAAGCGATAATCGGCCACCTCCAGCACGCGAATCACGCCGAACTCATCCTGTACTTCGGCGAGCAGATGCTCGACGCGCTCCTCAGTCATTTCGTCTCCTGATGGTCACCGGGCGCGGTGACGCGATGGCACCGCTGTGGGGCCGTGGCAAAGCGGCGATTGTCGGCGAAGGAGCAGGAACAGGTCACGCACTAATTTGCTGCTACCATGGCCTTCCGTGCGTAGAACCTTAGAGAACGTGATGAGCCAACCGTGGAGCCCTGACAGCTGGCGTGCCCTGCCGATCCAGCAACAACCCCAATACCCCGACGTCGCGCACCTGCGCCAGGTCGAGCAGACGCTGGCCAGTTATCCGCCGCTGGTGTTTGCCGGCGAGGCGCGTGAACTGCGCCGTCAGTTTGCCGAAGTGACTCAGGGCCGGGCGTTCCTGTTGCAGGGCGGCGATTGCGCAGAAAGCTTCGCCGAATTCTCCGCGGCAAAGATTCGCGACACCTTTAAAGTGTTGCTGCAAATGGCGATCGTCATGACCTTCGCTGCCGGTTGCCCGGTGGTCAAGGTCGGCCGCATGGCCGGTCAGTTCGCCAAACCACGTTCCGCCAATGACGAGACCATCAACGGCGTGACCCTGCCCGCCTACCGTGGTGACATCGTCAACGGCATCGGCTTCGACGAAAAGAGCCGCGTGCCGGATCCCGAGCGCCTGCTGCAGTCCTATCACCAGTCCACCGCGACGCTGAACCTGCTGCGCGCCTTTGCCCAGGGTGGCTTTGCCGACCTGCATCAAGTGCACAAGTGGAACCTCGATTTCATCGCCAACTCGGCGCTGGCCGAGAAGTACAGCCACCTTGCTGACCGCATCGATGAAACCCTGGCATTCATGCGCGCCTGTGGCATGGACAGCTCGCCGCAACTGCGCGAAACCAGTTTCTTCACCGCCCACGAAGCGCTGCTGCTGAACTACGAAGAAGCCTTCGTGCGCCGCGACAGCCTGACCAACGATTATTACGATTGCTCGGCGCACATGCTGTGGATCGGCGACCGCACCCGTCAGCTCGACGGCGCTCACGTCGAATTCCTGCGCGGGGTCAACAACCCGATCGGCGTCAAAGTCGGCCCGAGCATGAACCCCGACGACCTGATCCGCCTGATCGACGTCCTCAACCCGAGCAACGATCCAGGCCGCCTGAACCTGATCGCTCGGATGGGCGCGAACAAGGTTGGCGATCACTTGCCAGCACTGATTCGCGCCGTGCAGCGTGAAGGCAAGCAAGTGCTGTGGAGTTCGGACCCGATGCACGGCAACACCATCAAGGCCAGCAGCGGCTACAAGACTCGCGACTTTGCGCAGATCCTCGGCGAGGTGAAGCAGTTCTTCCAGGTGCACGAGGCCGAAGGCAGTTATGCCGGCGGGATCCACATCGAAATGACCGGGCAGAATGTCACCGAATGCATTGGTGGGGCGCGGCCGATTACTGAAGATGGTTTGTCGGATCGCTATCACACCCACTGCGATCCGCGAATGAATGCCGATCAGTCGCTGGAACTGGCATTTTTGATTGCCGAGACGCTGAAGCAAGTCCGCCGCTAAGGCTGGATATGTTTATCGTCTGAACTGGCGCCATCGCTGGCAAGCCAGGCTTCCACAGGATTTGCGTCGTACACAGATTTTGTGACCGACTCGATCATTGTGGGAGCCTGGCTTGCCAGCGATGGCGTCAGATCAATCACAGCCGATCTGTGCCAATGCCACCCGCAACCGCCCCGCACTCTCGCGCTGACAATTCAGCTGCACTCGCTCAAGCCCCAACCAATCTGCCATCTGCCGCAAATTCATGGCCAACGCCAACATCCCCTGATCATCCAGCCCCGACTCCTCCTCGTGCACCGCATGCACCGCCAACCGCCCAGACGCCCGTTCGGCGCGCAAGTCGACCCGCGCCGCAATCCGCTCATTGTGCAGAAATGGCAACACGTAATAGCCGTAAACCCGCTTGTCCTGCGGCGTGTAGATTTCCAGCCGATAGCGAAAATCAAACAGCCGCTCGGTGCGGCTACGCTCCCAGATCAGCGAGTCGAACGGCGACAGCAGCGCACTGGCCGTCACCTTGCGCGGGACCTTCGGCTCCGGCAGGCAATAGGCGATTTGTCGCCAGTCGGCGACCTCGCACATCAGTAACTGTCCAGCCTCTACCAACTCGGCCAGACGCGGACGCGCGTCAGTCGGATTCAAACGAAAGTAATCGCGCAGATCCTTTTCCGTGCCAACCCCCAACGCCTCAGCCGCATGCAATAACAGTCCACGCTGCGCCTCGGCCTCATCAGGCACTGCCTGTTGCAGGATTGCGGAGGGAATCACCCGCTCCGGCAAATCATACAAACGCTCGAAACCCCGTCGCCCGGCGACGGTCACTTCACCGGCGGCAAACAACCACTCCAGCGCATGCTTTTCTGCGCTCCAGTCCCACCACTGACCGGGCTTGTCTTCGCGAGTCGACAAACTGCCCGCCCCCAACGCGCCCCGCTCTTCGACCGCAGTCAAAACCCGGCGAATGACCTCCTTCTGCTCCAGACCAAACTTCGCCAGTTGCTGATAAATGTCTCTGCCATGTCGGGCCCGCTGCATGCGCCAGCCAAGCAACGGATACATCGACAGCGGCAACAGCGATGCTTCGTGCCCCCAGTATTCAAACAACGTGCGACGACGCCCCGAACTCCAGGCAGCCTGGTCGAGCAAGTCGGAAGAATAGGCACCCAGACGGGAAAACAGCGGCAGGTAGTGCGAGCGCACCACGGCGTTGACGGAGTCGATTTGCAGCAGGCCCAGCCGTTCGATCAGCCGGTTGACGTGCGTTGCCTTGACGGTCGGCGGCTGGCGCCCGTTGAACCCTTGGGCAGCCAGTGCCAGACGTCGAGCCTGTTTGAGGGAAAAGGACAGTGTCGCGGGCATGAGCATCTCCTTGTCTGCTCGCAACCTACCTCAGTCCAGAAGGTTTTGTGTAGCGATGGCCTCATCATTTATGCATCGGATCATCCCAGAATGGCCGGATCGACTCGTGTTCGACGTCGGCACGACTGACCCCGATGTCCTTCAACGCTTCGTCGCTCAAACTGGCGAGCAACTCGCGTTCACGATGAAGTTCGTACCAGCGGCTAAACTTGTGCAGCAGGTCGGAGACCATATGGCCATGGCCGGAAAATTTTTCTTCGTCTACATACTCTCTTTGACCTTTCATCGTGTTGCCCTCCGTTTTGGATGGATCAAGTCTCGCGCCAGCGCTAAGATCAATCCAACGAATGTTTCTGATGGCATTCATCACGGAGATTCATCAATTGTCGGCCTACCCCAGTATCGATACCGATGTCCTGCGTACCTTTGTGGCGATTGCCGATCAGGGTGGTTTCACCCGCGCCGGTGAAATGGTCAACCGCACGCAATCGGCGGTCAGCATGCAGATGAAGCGTCTGGAAGAAGACGTGTTGCAACGCCAGTTGTTTGAACGTGACGGGCGTCAGGTGCGCCTGACCGCTGAAGGCCAGGTGCTGCTGGGATATGCGCGACGCATCCTCAAGCTGCACAGCGAAGTGTTCAACACCCTGCGCGAGCCACACATGGTCGGCACCGTGAAAATCGGCACGCCGGATGATTACGTGATGCGCTTTCTGCCGGGGATCCTCTCGCGATTCGCGCAGTTTTATCCGCTGATCCAGATCGAAGTGCATTGCGAGTCGACCAAACAGCTGCTGCAACGCACCGATCTGGACCTGTCGATTGTCACCCGTGAACCGGGCAACGAAATCGGCCAGTTGCTGCGCAAAGAGCGGTTTGTCTGGGCCGAGGCGCAAAATTTCAGCGCCCACGAGCAGACGCCGTTGCCCTTGGCGATGTTCAACAGTGACTGCTTCTGCCGTTTGTGGGCCTGCAATGCGCTGGACGCCATGGGCCGCGATTATCGAATCGCCTACAACAGCACCAGCCTGTCGGCACTGATGGCGGTGGTGAGCGCGGGCCTGGCGATCACCGCGCAACTGGAAAGTCTGATCACCCCGGACATGCGCATTCTCGGCGCCGAAGAGGATCTGCCGCTGCTGCCCGAGGCCAGCATCATGTTGATCCGCAACCTGAACAATCCGTCGCCGATCACCGAATGCCTGGCCGAACACATCGTCGAAGGTTTCAAACTTTAAACGCGAGCATCACCGCACACAGCACCAGAAAACCGCAGAACAGCCCACGCAGGAATTTTTCCGGCAGCGCGTGGGCGACTTTCACGCCCCAACTGATGCTGGCCAGCCCGCCAATGGCCAGCGGCAAGCCGATCATCCAGTCCACTTCCTGATGCACCGCGTACGTCACCAAGGTGACGCCGGTACTCGGCAGTGCCAGTGCCAGCGACAAGCCTTGGGCGACCACTTGCGTGGTGCCAAACAGGCTGGTCAAGACTGGCGTCGCCACCACAGCCCCACCGACACCAAAAAGGCCGCCCATGGTTCCCGAGGCCGCACCGAGAACACCCAGCCACGGCCACGAATAACGCATCTCGGAGGTTGCCGCCGGGCGTTTGCCGAACATCTTCAGCAGGTTGTACGCCGAGAGCGCCACCAGAAACGCGACAAAGCCGATGCGCATGGTTTGCGCATCGATGCCCACCGCCCAGATCGAACCGAGCCAGGCGAAACAGAAGCCCATCACCGCCAACGGCAACGCATGACGCAACTCAATGCGATTGCGTTGGTGATAGCGCCACAGCGCCAGCATCACGTTCGGCACCACCATCACCAGCGCCGTGCCTTGGGCAATCTGCTGATCGAGCCCGAACCACACGCCGAGCAGTGGAATGGCGATCAAGCCGCCACCGATGCCGAAGATGCCACCCAGTGTGCCCAGAGCGGCGCCGAACAGCAGGTACAACAAAAACTCCATCACAGCCGAATTCCTCTTACGTCAGGCGATTCATCCTACGCAGTAGAGGCTGGCGGGGAAACGCACAGCAACGCACAATGGCTTTGCCGATTTCGCACAAGCGTTGAACCGATATGAATCCCAATCAATTGACCGAACAACTCGGGCTGTTTCTTGATGTGCTGGAAAGTGGCAGTTTTTCCGCGGCGTCCCGGCGTCATCCGCTGACGCCTTCGGCGGTCGCGCGGCGCATCGACAGCCTGGAAAACGCCGTCGGCAGCCAGTTGTTCATCCGCAGTACGCACGTGGTACTTGCCACACCTGCGGGCCTGGCGTTTGCAGAGCGGGCACGGCGGATTGTCGCCGAGTTACAACTGGCCCGCGCCGAAGCGGTTTCCCTGAGCAATGCGCCGGAGGGTTTGATTCGCATCGATGCCCCGGCAGCGTTCGGACGCAGGCACCTGGCCCCGGTGATTGCCGACTTTCTGCTGTTGTATCCGGGACTGGACGTGCAGTTGCATCTGATCGACAGCTTTGTCGACATGCACGGCTCGAATCTGGGCAAAGTCGACCTGGTGCTGCGCGCCGGTCAATTGGCCGACACCCGTCTGGTTGCGACGCCACTGGCGAGCATGGTGCGCATCGCCTGCGCGAGTCCCGACTATCTCAAACAGCGCGGAATACCCGGTCATCCCGCGCAATTGAGTGAGCACGACGGTCTGGACTGGGACGGCATCGCCCCGCCCTTCGCCTGGCGTTTCGAACTGGATGGTCAAATGCAACTGCATCGTCCGGCCCGCATCCGCATGAGCGCCAATAATGCCGAGGCTCTGGTCTGCGGCGCGCTGGCGGGGCTGGGGATTGCGCATCTGCCGACGTGGCTGGCCAGCGAATATCTGCTGCGTGGCGAACTGCTGCCGCTGTTTTGCGAGAACGGTCTGCCGAAACCAGAGACCACCGGAATCTATGCGCTGAGGATGGAACAGCAGACAAATTCGCGCAGTCGCTTGCTGCTGGAATATCTGAAAACCCGCTTCAGCCCGGTTCCGCCATGGGATCTGGCATTACAACGGGACTTTGGCCGGCACTAGCCGGTTGATAATTATCTGGCGCATTAAACATTCGGGCGCTAGATTCATGCCCATCACCGATCAAGGCTTTGACATGACTTCCGAACGCGACACCTGCGATGACTTGCTCCTGGACAACCAGGCCTGCTTCGCCCTGCATTCCACTTCGCTGATGATGACCAAAGTCTACAAACCGATGCTACAAGCCATCGGTCTAACCTATCCGCAGTATTTGGCGATGATGGTGCTGTGGGAGAAAGATGGTTTGACGGTAGGAGAAATCAGCACGCGACTGCTGACGGATCCGGGCTCGCTGACGCCACTGCTCAAGCGCCTGGAAGGTGAAGGTTTGCTCAGCCGCACCCGTAGCCGCGAGGATGAGCGGGTGGTGATTGTTGAATTGACTGAACAGGGCCGCTCCTTGCGAGATAAAGCCCAAAGCATCCCGCAATGCATTCTCGGCGCCAGCGGCTTCACGATCGAGCGCCTGCAACATCTGCAATCAGAACTGCAGGCCCTGCGCAGCCATCTGCAAGACAGCCTGGTCTGAGCCCTCAATTCATATTGCACTACAAAAACCTGTGGGAGCCGGGCTTGCCCGCGATGGCGTCCTGTCAGCCGTCATAATTTCGACTGACACACCGTCATCGCGGGCAAGCCCGGCTCCCACAGAGTCCTCATCTGCTGATGAATGCTTGTCCGACTGAATTTTTTTGTAGTCAGCTTCCTTTCCATCCAACGCTCTAGATCAATACTTCCGATGCAGTAATGCACCACGCCGCGTCATGCATTTGCACTTTCTTCCAAAATTTATCTTGCGCACAATATATTGGCGAGCTACATTTATTTCGCACTTACTTAGCGCGCAAACAATTAGCGCAACACATCACGCTCGACGAGGCCCACACCATGCAAACTCTCTACACCGCAATCGCAACCTCCACTGGCGGCCGTGACGGTCGTGCGATCTCCAGCGACAATATTCTCGACGTCAAACTGGCCACCCCGAAAGAACTCGGCGGTGCTGGCGGCGCCGCGACCAACCCTGAGCAACTGTTCGCGGCTGGCTACTCGGCCTGCTTCATTGGCGCACTGAAATTCGTTGCCAGTCAGACCAAACGTAAAATCCCGGACGACGCTTCGATCACCGCACACGTCGGTATCGGCCAAATCCCTGGCGGCTTCGGTCTCGACATCGACCTGCACATCAGCCTGCCGGGTCTGGAACAGGCCGATGCACAGAGCCTGGTTGAAGCGGCGCACCAGGTTTGCCCGTACTCCAACGCCACCCGTGGCAATGTTGACGTGCGCCTGCACACCACCGTTTGAGATAAATGCAAAACCCAGTGGGAGCGAGCCTGCTCGCGAAGGCGTTCTGTCAGCCAACGCTTTATTGAATGTCACACCGCATTCGCGAGCAGGCTCGCTCCCACAGGGGATAGGTGTTAAAGGTGAAATTACAGGCACAAAAAAGCCCGACTCAATGGTCGGGCTTTTTCTTTCCGCAAAAAGCAGTGCTTATTTAGCACGGCCTTTGTAGGAACCGCCTTCGCGGGTGTCGATCTCGATCTTGTCACCGATTTCGATGAAGTCGGCAACTTGCAGCTCGGTACCGTTGCTCAGCTTGGCTGGCTTCATGACTTTGCCGGAAGTGTCGCCGCGAGCCGAACCTTCGGTGTAGTCAACTACGCGCACGATGGTGGTCGGCAGCTCTACGGAAACCAGACGCTCTTCGAAGAACACGGCTTCGCAAACGTCGGTCATGCCTTCTTCAACGAAAGGCAGAACGCTTTCGATGTCTTCGGCGTTCAGTTCGTACATGGTGTAGTCAGTGGTGTCCATGAACGTGTAGGTGTCACCGCTGATGAAGGACAGGGTGGCTTCTTTACGATCCAGGATCACGTCGTCCAGTTTGTCGTCCGCACCGTAAACGGTTTCGGTCTTGTAACCGGTCAGCAGGTTCTTCAGCTTGTTCTTCATGATCTCGCTTTTTATGGGAGTCTTTGTGTATTGATCTTTATTAACTATAGTAGTTTTGTTTTGGATTATGATT
>NZ_JBIUWQ010000013.1:107892-116850 GCF_044743525.1 Pseudomonas sp. NPDC087598
TTGGTCTTCATGATCTCGCTGTTACGGCGCGACTTGGTGAATTCAGCTTTCTGAACCAGCCTAGGATCGTTGTCGATACGGATCACGGTACCGGGTTTGAGTTCTTTACCAGTTTTCATTGCGAATATCCGAATTTGGATGGGATTTACAAAAATCTAGGCCGCGTATCATATCCAATTTAGGTAAAACTGTACCAGCGCTGCGGCAAGATCCGCCTGCAAGCCTTGTTCCAGACACCATGCTTCGGCATTTTCCTTTAGCTCTGGCCAATGTTTACGGGCTTCGAGCCAGTGCCCACCGATCGGCTGCCCCGCACTCCAGGCCTGCCAGAGACCGTTCATCGCCTGCGCCGCGGCTGGCGAAAGGCCTTTCGAATAGAGCGCGAGGAAGGCATCGAGCTTATCCAGATGGATGTCTTCGTTCTGCTGGTAGATGTGCCAGAGCATCGGTCGCCCCGCCCACTGCGCCCGGACGAACGAGTCCTCGCCGCGCACCGCGTTGAAATCGCAGCACCAGAGCAGATGATCGTATTGATCCTGACGGACGAACTGCAGCACCTGCACGGTCAGCGCCTGACGTACATGTATTGCCCCGGCGTTGAGGGTCTCGACCCCGAGCCAACGCGCGACGTCGCCGAGAATCCGCCCTTCCGGCACCAGCAAGTGAGTGGCTGTCGCGTCGGCTGCGAGTACATCCAGCCAACTGGCCAGTCCGGCATTCTCGTAGGCAAATAGAGAAACCAGTTGGGCGTCCGCCGCGCGCTCAACCCCCAAGCCTTGCAGGAATTGTCGCTGTGCTTGGGGATCCTGCTGAAATTGCCGACGCTGTTCGAGTAATCCTCGCTCACGCAGCAGTCCGCCAGTGCCCGGCTGGAATCCCGGAAAGAAGAAGAACTTCTGCACCGACTTGTACTTCACCGATGGCAGGCCGTGGCAGCCAATAACCCACTCCTCGGCACTCAGATAGTCGAGGTTCATCCACAAGGGCGGCTTTTCGCGACCGGCCATCGCGTCCATGTATTCGCTGGGCAGCTGACAGGCGAACGCGGCGATCACCACATCAGCGGCGTCGGTGTGCGGCCACTCGCTCGGCCAGTGCCGCACCTCCACGCCCTGCTGCCATTGTTGCGTGGCGTTGATGTCGATCTCCGGACAGATGCGCTCGAACGCGCGCAGATCATCGACCCACAGCCGCACCACCGATGAATGCTCAGCTACCAATTGCCGGGCCAGGCGCCAGGTCACGCCGATATCGCCATAGTTATCGACGACGGTGCAAAAAATATCCCAGCGGGTTTTCAGTTCCGACATTCAAGACTCCCGTTGGCAAAAGCACCGATTGTCCGCATAAATGACCTCGTGCAGAAGAGCCGACGCCGATTAATCTTCGTGCGACAATCGCCACTTGCCCGCAACCATCCGCCAGGAGGCAGCCATGCCCTATCGTCCCAATTCGCGTCGCCCCTTGCCTGTTCAGCTCAGCGCGCTGCATTTGACCGGCAGCATTGCCTTGGGCATGTGGCTGGGCTTTTTGGCTATCGCGCTGACCTGCTGGCTGCTCTCGCGCTTTTTCTTCAACGAGCAACTGGCGCCAGTGGCTCAGGCCGTGCAGCAACTGGCCAACCCGCCGGCGGTTCAACCGGTGCCGGATATTCCGCCGCAGAGCCCGCTGTTCGATCAGTACGAAGAAAACCTGCGCAAGAACGAGCAACAGAATCGTCTCGATCAGGCACGCAGCAGCAGCCGTAATCAATCGAATCCGAAATGCCAGTTCTGGCTGCAACAGGACCAGACCGCGCCAAGCGAAAAGAGCCGCGCCAACGTTTTGCAATTCTGCGACTGATCATGAACAAACACACTGTCCACCAATTGATTCTCGACAAGCTGCGCATCGACCTCGATATCGCCGAACGCGCCGCCCAAACCGCTTACGAAACCGCGACTCACGAAGAGAACATCGCCGAAAACAAATACGACACCTTGGGGCTTGAGGCGTCTTATCTGGCGGCCGGACAAGCAAAACGCGTCGAGGAAATCCGCCAGTCACTGGCGCTGTGCCAGAACCTGACGCCGCGCGCCTATGACGAAAATCGGGGAATAGAGATCGGCGCCCTGCTCGGTCTGGAAGACGAAAAGGGGCGTGAGCAATGGCTGTTTCTGGCGCCGGATGCGGCGGGGCTGAAAGTCGACGTGGTCGGTCAGCCGATTACCGTCATCACCCCGCGCTCGCCCATGGGCAAGAGCCTGCTGGGCAAATTCGAGGGTGACGAGGTGGAGATTCTGGTGGCGGGCACCCGGCAACAGTTTGCTGTCACCGAGGTGCTTTGAAGCGCGGACTTAGTGGACGGGCAGCTCGACGCCGTCGAACAGCTCTTCCAGCTCTTGCTTGTTGTGGCACTGGATGGCTTTGGCCATCACTTCGCGGGTCAGGTGCGGAGCAAACTTCTCGATGAAGTCGCACATGAAACCACGCAGGAAAGTACCGCGACGGAAACCGATCTTGGTGATGCTCGATTCGAACAGCTCGCTGGCATCCAGCACCACCAGATCGTTGTCGAGTTTGGTATCAACCGCCATTTTGGCGACGATGCCGACACCCAGGCCCAGACGCACGTAGGTTTTGATCACGTCGGCGTCGGCAGCGGTGAACACCACTTTCGGTGTCAGGCCACGATGACTGAACGCTTCGTCGAGTTTCGAACGGCCGGTGAAACCGAACACGTACGTCACGATCGGGTATTCGGCGAGCGCTTCGAGGGTCAGCTTCGGCAGCTTGGTCAGGGGATGGCCCTGCGGCACGACCACACAGCGGTTCCAGCGATAGCACGGCATCATCACCAGATCACCGAACAACTCCAGCGCTTCGGTGGCGATGGCGAAATCGACAGTGCCGTCAGCGGCCATTTCAGCGATCTGCATCGGCGAACCCTGGTGCATGTGCAGCGCCACGTCCGGATATTGCTTGATGAAATTGCTGATCACCGGCGGCAGTGCATAACGTGCCTGGGTGTGAGTAGTAGCGATCGACAGGGTGCCTTTCTTCTCGTTGGAGAATTCCTGGGCAATCTGCTTGATGCTTTCAACCTTGCGCAGAATCTCACCGGCAGTGGTGATGATGCGCTCGCCGGCCGGCGTGACGCGGGTCAGGTGCTTGCCGCTTCGGGCGAACACTTCAACGCCGAGTTCATCTTCCAGCAGGCGGATTTGTTTACTGATACCCGGTTGCGAGGTGTAAAGGCTTTGGGCTGTAGCGGAAACGTTGAGGTCGTGGTGCGCCACTTCCCAGATGTAGCGCAATTGTTGAAGCTTCATATGTATCCCTCAAAGCAGGTAGACGCCACGGGCATCAGCGACGGTATATAACTATATTAATGGTTTGAATAATAAATCTAGAACTTTTTTATCAAAAGGCCATTAATCCTGCCTCAGCGATCCTCCCGCCGCCGACGCTCCACCAGCGGCACAAGATAAACCGGCACCTTGGACAATTGCAGGACCCGCGTCGCCGTGCGACCCAACGGCGTTTCCGCGCCCACCCCATGGCTGTGACTTCCTACGATCAGCAAATCGACAGAGAGTTTCTGCACCTGGTCAAGAATCACCTGCGACGGATCGCCCTGCAGCACGCGTACCGCGCGAATGCGCTGCAGATCCTGCTCGCCTTCGTCCCCCAGCTCTTCGCGAAAGCTCTCCAGCACCCGCTGCTCGATATTGGCGATGACTGTTTTCAGACCCTCGCTGTGAAATTCGTTCAATGCCTGCTCGTCGAGATAACTCTGCAACACCGACTCGGCAAACAGCCCCATCGGCTCCACCGCGTGCACTACATACAAGTCGGCATTGAATGTTCGCGCCAAAGCCAGGGCGTGCTGCATCACTAACGGTGCGTACAGACCGAGGTCAGTGGCATACAGCATCGAACGAATCATATGACCTCCTCGCAAGCCAACATGGCGGAGATTTGATTCAGCTTAGCAGTGCCTTGACGAGTACGACGTGCGACGCAACGTCTTGAAGCACAGGGGCTTTAGATCGATGGTTCGTTGCTGATGCCGTGGGGCACGTGGCCGGTGGCGACCACTTCGCGGGCGAGTTCGCAGTGGCCGGCCTGATCGTCGAAGAACACGTCGGCGGCAAACGCTTCGAGAAACGCCGATTTGGTCAGGCCACCGAGGAACAGAGATTCGTCGAGGCGGATGTCCCATTCCCGCAACGTGCGGATCACCCGCTCATGCGCCGGCGCCGAACGCGCCGTGACCAGTGCCGTGCGGATCGGGCAGTCGTCGTCGGGGAACTCGCGTTGCAGCAGATTGAGCGCCGCCAGAAAGCCCTTGAACGGCCCGCCGCGCAAGGGCTCGCGCGCCGCCTCACGCTCCTTGGCCTGAAACGCTTCGAGCCCGCCGGACTGATAGATGCGCTCCGACTCGTCGGAAAAAATCACCGCGTCACCGTCGAAGGCGATGCGCAATTCATCGCTGGCCGCACGACTGGCGCCCCCGGAAAGAATGGTCGCGGCGGCGAAACCGGCATCCAGTGCCGCACGCACATCTTCGGCGTGGGTTGAAAGAAACAAGTCGCAACCAAAGGCTTTCAGATACGGATAAGGACTGCGCCCGCCGACAAACGCTGCGCGGGAAATCGCCAGACCGTAGTGATGAATCGAGTTGAACACGCGCAACCCGGTATCGGCGCTGTTGCGCGACACCAGAATCACCTCGACCCGGGCGCGGCCGAGGCGACTGTTCAGGCTCAGGAGTTTTTCCACCAGGGGGAAGGCATCGCCGGGTGCGAGGATCTCGTCTTCGTGCTCGATCTGATATTGCCGATAGGCTTCAACGCCGCTCGACAGATAAACCTTGTGGCTCTCGCTCAGGTCGAACAAGGCGCGCGACGAGATCGCCAGCACCAGTTTGTCATCAATGTTCTTCGCCATGTTTCCCCCAGCACCCGCAAAAAAACGACTCAAGTGTTGCGTCGATCAATAAAGCTCAATGCCCGATACAGCGCCTCGATTCGCGGCAGTTCACACCCCGCCGCTTTGGCTGCCGCCAACGGCCTGACGTAAATCGCCTCCAGTTCCAGCGGTCGCTTGTGCAAAAAATCGTGGTACATGCTCGGCCAGTAATCGGCCATTTTCTCGGTCATCGTAAACAGGAAATCAGCGTAACCAGGTGGCACTTCCAGACCGCAGGCCTTGGCGCCCTGCACCACTTCGGCCATCAACGCCTGAATCAACACGCGGCTGTCGGCATCGGCCATCAGCGGCGTAGTGCTGGCGCCGAGCAACACCGAGAGACCGTTATACGGGATGTTCCAGACCAGTTTCTGCCAGCGAGCCAGATACAGATTGGGCATCGCCTGGGAATCGATGCCGGCGGCGCGAAACAGCCCCGAGCCTTCCTCGACAAGCGCCATACGCGCAGCGTCGTCGGCAGCCGGGCCGCTGTGGTAACCGACGTTCACCGCGCCAAGTGCCTGATGGGTGATTTGCCCGGGGCCGTCGCGATGCACACAGATCAGGCACAGACCACCGAGCAGATGCAGCGAGTCAGGCAACAGTTCACGCAGGCTGTCCTCGACGTCGAGGCCGTTTTGCAGCACCAGCACTTTTGCATCGGGTTTTGCCGCGTGAATGATCGACGGAGCAAGACCGGCATTGCTGGTGGTCTTGGCGCCCACCAGCAGCCAGTCGCACTTGGGCATGTCTTCAGCCGAAGAGTAGGCCTGCACCGGATTGAGCGTCAGCAGGCCATGCACCGCGCTGTCCACCTGCAAGCCGCGTTCGGCCACTGCAGAAAACTCGCTGCGCAACAGAAAGTGCACATCGAAGCCGGCGCGCGCCAGCATCACGCCGTAAAACCCGCCGATGGCGCCGGTGCCGATAATCCCCACCACCGGTTTATTGATTGTCCCCATTTATGGCAACTCCTCTGCTGTTCGACTCAGCGCCTGCGCCAGCGCTGCGTTCAGCGCGTCGGCCGTCAGGCGCGTGTGCAATGCCCCAAAGAACTCGCCGTCGCGCACGACAAACAGCGCCGGCAAATGAAAGACCTGATAACGCTCGACCAGCCCGCCGTTATTGCCGGCGTCGATCCAGCACAAACGCTCGATCGCCAGATCGAACCCCGGCAACACTTCGCGGGCAAACCGGCAGCTGGCGCAGCCGACGCTGGTGAAAATCACCAGCGAAACGCCGCTCATCGCCAACAGCCGTTGGTCGGCGTCGAAATCGGTCAGTTCGGATTCGACCACTATACTGGGGGAAACAATGTCAAATGGCCGACACAGGGAGTCTGTGCTCATGGGACGTTTCATTCCTCATCCGGACGAGGTGCCGGTTGAATTAACCTTGCTCAAGCCTGAGTGTATTTCCAGGCAACAGCTGCACACTATCAGCCTCGGCGGCATCGCTTGCAATTACCACCGTGCCTGGCGTCATGGCACGGCCCTGCAAGTGCGCATGCCGACACTGAATGCCGACATCTGTTATCCGGGCTATGTGGCGTGGTGTCTGCGCCGTAAAAAAGGTTATCTGGTGGGGATCGCGTTCACCGACGAACAAACGCTGTTCAGCGCGCGAATGGGTGAGCAGGTGTGTCAGATCGAGCGCTACTGCCGCATGAACGACGCCCACGATGACCTGCAGGATATTCAGGCGCTGGCCCTGCAATGGGTCGAACAACATGCCGATGAGTTCTCCCACGACAGCGTTCGCAAGGCTTTTGCCCAGCCAGTGCTGGATTAAAGCGGCGTTTGCCCATTGTCGAGCAGGCGCGTAACGCGCTAAGGTTCCGCTCCCCGACGCGCTTAAATCTGCTGTGCTCCGCCGCGCGGGGATCGCTGGCGGCCGGCACCCGTGACCTGACGAGTAAACGATGGCTGATTTACCGATCAACGACCTAAACGTCGCCTCTAACGAGACCCTGATCACTCCTGATCAGCTCAAGCGTGATATCCCTCTGAGCGATGCTGCCCTGCGCACCGTCACCAAGGGCCGTGAAGTCATTCGCAACATTCTTGATGGCACCGACCACCGTCTGTTCGTAGTGATCGGCCCGTGCTCGATCCACGACATCAAGGCTGCCCACGAATACGCCGACCGTTTGAAGGTACTGGCTGCGGAAGTCTCCGATACCTTGTATCTGGTCATGCGCGTGTATTTCGAAAAGCCGCGTACCACCGTCGGCTGGAAAGGCCTGATCAACGATCCGTATCTGGACGACTCGTTCAAGATCCAGGACGGTCTGCACATCGGTCGCCAGTTGCTCCTGGACCTGGCTGAAAAAGGCCTGCCAACCGCCACTGAAGCCCTCGACCCGATCTCCCCGCAGTATCTGCAGGACCTGATCAGCTGGTCGGCCATCGGCGCGCGTACCACCGAATCCCAGACCCACCGCGAAATGGCTTCCGGCCTGTCCTCGGCGGTTGGCTTCAAGAACGGCACCGACGGCGGCCTGACCGTGGCGATCAACGCCTTGCAGTCGGTTTCCAGCCCGCACCGTTTCCTCGGTATCAACCAGGAAGGTGGCGTGTCGATCGTCACCACCAAAGGCAACGCCTACGGTCACGTGGTGTTGCGCGGTGGTAACGGCAAGCCGAACTACGATTCGGTCAGCGTCGCCCTGTGCGAGCAGGCGCTGAACAAGGCGAAGATCAAGCCGAACATCATGGTCGATTGCAGCCACGCCAACTCCAACAAGGACCCGGCCCTGCAACCGCTGGTGATGGAAAACGTTGCCAACCAGATCCTCGAAGGCAACCAGTCGATCATCGGCCTGATGGTCGAGAGTCATCTGAACTGGGGCTGCCAGGCGATCCCGAAAGACCTCGCCGACCTGCAATACGGCGTGTCGATCACCGATGCGTGCATCGACTGGTACGCCACCGAGAACACCCTGCGCAGCATGCACGCCAAGCTCAAGGATGTTCTGCCAAAACGCCAGCGCAGCTGATCGACATTTCGCGGGCATAAAAAAACGCCGGGCATTGCCCGGCGTTTTTGTGTGTGGCGTATGACTCAGATTTTCGCGGTGCGACGCTGATGGCGTTCCATGTAGCGCTCGACGTAGGAGCACGACGGGATCACCGTGTAGCCCATTTCTTCGGCGTATTGCAGCGCGCTTTCAGTCAGCGCTGCCGCAATGCCACGCCCGCGCAGGGCGTTGGGCACAAACGTGCGATAGATATCCAGGGTCTGTTTCCCCAGATCCATATAGGTCAGGTAGGCACGATGACCGTCCACATTGGTCTCGAACTGATGACCAGCCTGGTCATGGTGGATGGACAACGCCTCGCTCATCACTACTCCTCGCGGGTCTTGAATTCTGACCCCTACCTTACCGATGTTTTTCCGGCGAAGGAACATCTACGCCACCCCGTGCCTGATGGACACCGAGAAGAGACACACCGATCTCGCACAACCGAGCACGTAATAAATAGTAGGCACCATTGGCAAAAATGCTCAAGGTGCACTCGTCATCGCACACGTGGATCGGGGTTGCTCCGATGGACGCAGGGTGGCTGGGGGAGATGATCTTCCCGTGCCGCTCACCTGAACATTGCCGGATGTTGAGACTTAAGACGTACGACTTTGTTTAAAGTCACCTCAAGAGGGACAAAGATAGGTGACGTATCCCGCAAAATCGCTACGAAAGTGTGGACGAATTGATATAGGCAGACTTTAGCCATTGCCCACAAAACAGCACGCGACAACGGGAACTTTTTCTCAATAACTCGCTCTGCGCGGGGCTTGCAGCTGGATATTTTTTAAACAGTGCAGTTAAAAGTTGCTCGAAAAAGAATCAACGCCTACAATTTTTTTTGCTTCTTGCCTTACGTCAGTTTACTTACTACAAGTAATGGGTAGTATGTACGCCGGCTATTTCCTCAATCGGAGGAGACAGCCACTTAATGGAAAGTCCTTGAAGGGGAACACGATGAACAACGTTCTGAAATTCTC